>JBAQFX010000231.1:0-2597 GCA_049287485.1 Anaerolineales bacterium | reverse complement strand
CGTGCAAGAAAGGCAGGATGGCAGATCTTCCATGTGCCACAGGCTAAACTCTGGCATAAAGGTGTCCAGCGCAATTATCAACCCAAGCCCTCAGTGACCTATTATGCTACCAGGAACCGTTTGTTGCTCTTATCTAAACATCGCGCGACTCCAATGATCTGGATTGTTGTTTTAGTTCAATATCTTCGTACTTACACGACCTGGACGATAAAACCAAAATGGCGTGGCAAACGCGAACATCGAAACGCAATGTGGCGTGGTATGGTTGATTTTTTACATCATCGGTGGGGCCAGATGCCTTAAAAGCATCGGGGTGTTTTTATAAATGTGCTTAATTTCAGGCGCATGAATCGATGAATCGAAAGAAGAAAATCTTATTTTTATCCAGTTGGTTTCCAATTCCTACGGACAATGGATCCAAGCTGCGAATCTATAATCTATTAAGGGGGTTATCGAATTATTATGATGTTTCATTAATCAGCTTTGACGAGGCCTCAAATACTGACAGGAATACTGGTGAGATAAAATCTATCTGTATAGATGTTAAAACCCTCCCTTTCAAACGATTTAATCCGCAAAGCTTCAAGGCTCGACTTGGATTTCTAAGTCAAACTCCACGAGCGTTTATCGATACATATTCGCACGAGATGGCGCAGCGAATTCAAGAGACAATTGTTATTCAGGAACCCGACTTAGTCATAGCATCTCAACTTGGCACAGCAATATATCGTCGGAGTTTCAAAATGCAACCTGCATTGTTCGAAGAAGTTGAAATTGGTCTGTTCTATGATGGTTATAAAAATGCAGAATCATATATTGGGCGTTTGAGAAATCGACTTACCTGGATGAAACATCGTCGATACCTGGCAAATCTACTTCGCAGCTACCAGGCATGCACGGTGGTTTCAGATCGGGAGAAACAATTGCTGCTAAACATAAATCCAAACAATACCATTACCGAAATCATACCAAACTGCATTAATATTAATGATTATCAGGAAATCAGGCAAATTCCCCAATCAGACACGCTCATTTTCACGGGTTCGTTTAGTTATTACCCTAATTACGAGGCGATAGTCTGGTTTTTAAGAAAAGTATTTCCCCAGATCCAGGCCTATCGCCCTTCGATAAAATTAATGATCACCGGCAATCACGGAGGTCGTCCTATACCACCAGCAAGCAATGTCACCCTGACCGGCTTCGTGGAAGACGTTCGACCTCTCATAGCCAGTTCCAGTGTCAGCGTCGTTCCCATTATTTCAGGTGGGGGAACCCGTGTAAAAATTCTGGAGGCGATGGCATTACACACGCCAGTGGTCACCACTCATAAGGGCGCAGAAGGATTGGAGGTCAAACATGGCTTGAATATTCTCATTGCTGATACCCCTGATGAGTTCGCAGGTAATATTATTAGACTGTTGAATGATCCCGATATGTGGCAGAAGCAAGCGAATAATGCCTACCACCTAGTTCAGGAAAAGTATGAATGGTCAGTGGTGATGCCACGGTTTATTAATTTAGTTGAATCAACCATCAGCAAATACAATTCCAAGGGCTGATTTTTATTACTAGATCCGGAAATTTGATGTTATTCCTAAAGAATAATGAGTTATTGAAAATTATCAGCTATTGGCTGGATAAAAATAGAAAGGTAGTATTGCAGTGTGCACTTATCCTTGCGGTGCTTTCTGCAAGCATTCTTCTTGCGCCGAAGGTCGCTTTGGGTTACCGTAATCCGATGCTGTTATTACTATTATTCCTGGCAATCGGTTTCTTTACTATCATTTTACGCTGGCCTACCCTTGGACTCGTCTCGGTGATGGTTGGAGGAATGTTCATCCCCTATTCATGGCAGGGGGGCTTTAACGTGTCACAAATTGGTTTGGCAATCATGTTGGGTGTATGGTTCCTGGATATGCTGGTTGTTCAAAGGAAATTTCAGATTGTCCAATCCCGGGCAGTATTACCCATTTTAATGTTCGCTCTGATTTCAATATTTTCATTTTGTCTCGGACAATTTTCATGGTACCCATTTGCGAGGAACGCTCCTGCCACGGCTCAATTAGGCGGCTTGGCGATCAATCTTCTTTCCGTAGGTGCTTTCCTGTTAGTGGCTCATCTTGTGAATGATTTACGCAAGTTAGAGCTCTTAACCTGGACTTTCATTATTTTCGGGTCGATTTATGTCTTCGGACGGTTTTTAAGGGTATGGTTGATTGCTGATCTTTACCAGGTAGGTTTTTCAGCTGGTAGTTTGTTTTGGACCTGGCTGGTAGCTTTACTGGCTGGTCAGTTGATAGCTAATCGAGACTTGAAATATGGAAAACGCTTTTTACTTGGCATAATACTTATCATAACATTTTATGTTGCTATGGTTCAAGCACACGATTGGAGATCTGGATGGTTCCCTCCCCTCGTAGGTATATCGGTGATCATCGCAATCCGCTACTGGCGAAGTGTCCGATATTTTGCTATTCTCGCGGTGATTCCTTTCTATTTTATTATAACCACCTCAATAGGACAGGAAGATTGGAGCTGGGGGACACGGTTGGACGCCTGGTCTATTATATTGAGTATTGCCTCGGTTAGCCCCATTC
>JBAQFX010000230.1:0-1686 GCA_049287485.1 Anaerolineales bacterium | reverse complement strand
GATAAAAACGGTGACGCACACCAATATCACGTTTTTACGCTTCATCGCACATCCTCCTCGCTAGCTGTTTTCACCGTTTTTCCTCAAAAGCAATTGGTAAATGGTTCTTAAAATTACAGTGATCATGATAAATAAAAAATAACAATATTTATCAGATGAATCATTGTTGCAAGTTTTTCGCCATATCTTTAAGAAGCCATTTTCTTTAAAAAATTCTTATTTCTTAATGAATCGAAGCATCAGATAAAAATGATCATCCACCAGAATACATAAGCGTAGGTTTTTCCAATTCTGCCCATCCTGGCTGTTCGAGTGTTTCCACCTTGGATAATTTACTCACTGATGCGATGCAACAATACCAGGTTGGTTGGGCTGACGGTAGCCACCGGGAATCCACAGGTCAATGCTACCACCTGGCCAGGGCGCAGCACACCTGATTCTTTCATGGCACCGTCGACACCAGCGAGCATATCCTCCAAATTGGTGCTTTGGGGCACCATAAACGGGGCAACACCCCAGAAAAATTCCAAGCGATTATAGGTGTTGGTATCGGGGGTGAAAGCCAGGATAGGTACACCAGGCCGGGTTTTGGAGACAAATAGAGCCGTCCGGCCACTCATGGTGAAGACGGCAATCGCAGCCACATTACGGTCATGGGCAAGCTCCCTGACTGCCAACGACATAAATATCGTATCGTCACCTTGCGAATCGGCCACGCTAGGCCCATGCCAGTGACCCCACTCATCCACATGCTCTTCTGCCTGGCAGATAATCTTCGCCATCATATCGACCGATTGAACAGGATATTCACCGATAGCGGTCTCACCCGACAACATGACGGCATCCGTGCCGTCAAAAATGGCATTCGCTACATCGGAGGCCTCTGCTCGCGTGGGACGGGGGTTATGGATCATTGACTCGAGCATTTGGGTGGCGGTGATGACCACCTTAGCATGCCGGTTAGCACTTTCGATAATATGTTTTTGGGCAATCGGCACCTGCTCGGGTGACATCTCAACGCCCAAGTCTCCGCGAGCCACCATCACGCCATCTGCCGCGTCCATGATTTGTTCTAGGCGATCCAGGGCCTCCGGACATTCTAATTTGGCGATGATCAGGATATGCTTGTTTTGAGGGGATAGGCTGGAGATCTTTTCCCTCAGTAGCTGTATGTCTGTTTCTGAGCGAACGAATGAGAGGGCGATGGTATCGACGCCAAGCTGCAGGCCAAACTCAAGGTCAACCAGATCTTTTTCAGTAAGCGCAGAAATGTCCAGATGAGCCTCTGGCAGGCTGATGCCTTTATGCGATTTCAGGACTCCACCCACAATCACTTGGGCAACCACCTGGCTTTGTTCAATCTTGACCACCCGTAATTCTAAATTGCCATCATCCAATAAAATGCGCCCCCCCGGATGTACGCTGCTTGGTAATTGGGCTAACTCCACGGGGATTTCGTCTGCACCAAGATGGTCAGGGCGGGTGGTCAGGGTGACTGTTTGCCCTTCAGCCAGGTGTATTTCATCTCCCGGTAATTTGCCTATGCGAATTTTCGGCCCTTGCAGGTCCAGCAGAATACATATGGGCCGATTAAGTTCTTTGGATACTTTCCTCAGCAGGTTATAAACCATCGTATGGTCTGCGTGGCTACCATGAGAGAGATTAAGCCTGGCGACATTCATGCCA
>JBAQFX010000229.1:0-9452 GCA_049287485.1 Anaerolineales bacterium | reverse complement strand
GTGTTACATATATACGAGCAGCAAGATACTCAGGAGTTACAAAATACCCGTTTAAAAAGATGTTTAAATTTGCAAGCGATGCAATTACCAGTTTCTCTTATTTTCCACTTCAGATGGCAATGTATCTGGGTTTTTTTGCAGCTGGTATCAGTATAATTGCCATTCCGCTAGTCATTATCTTACGTATGATCGGTTTGCATGCTTTTATTGGGCAAGCAACCACATTAATCGCAGTGTTATTCCTGGGTGGTGTGCAGCTGATTTCGCTGGGTATTTTAGGCGAATACATCGGCAGGCTATATGATGAAGCGAAAGGGCGCCCGCTATACATTGTTAGAGAAGCACCTTCAAAGGATAAATTAGGAGATATTCCATGAAGATCGACTTATCAATTGATAAAGAACGACGGAAACGGGCAATTCGACGGGTTCGGGAAAGGAATATCATTATCCCAACTTTTAAACAGCTCAAAGATCCTAACAGCATTCCAGATCAGATCAAGAATGAGCTATCCCAAATTGGGTTGTGGGATGTGAACCCGAGAAACCTATTCCGCATCACCTGGCATAACAGCCCAAATGCGCAAGGAGGTGGCTTTGGTGGGGTTAATTTCCTTGAGCTTCCCCGTTCATTCACTGGTACTTCTGCCCGGATCGTGGTATTGGTGGGCAAATGGTTCCCAACGGGCGCACATAAGGTGGGAGCTGCCTTCGGCTGCCTGGTACCACGACTGGTAACTGGTCAATTCGACCCCACCACCCAAAAAGCTGTCTGGCCTTCGACGGGCAATTACTGTCGTGGTGGAGCGTATGATTCTGCATTGCTGGCATGTCAGTCAATTGCTATCCTACCTGAAGGGATGAGCAAGGAACGTTTTGACTGGCTGGCTAAAATCGCCGGTGAAACCATCAAAACGCCTGGAAGTGAGTCCAATGTGAAAGAGATATTTGACAAATGTTGGGAGCTACGGAAATCTGGGCAGGATTTGATGATATTCAACCAATTCGATGAGTTTGGGAATTACCTGTGGCATTATGATATTACTGGTCATGCGATGGAAGAGGTGCTGCAAAAAATAATTGGATCAAAGGATGAATATCGAGGCATGGTTTCAGCCACCGGCTCAGGAGGCACGATTGGTTGCGGGGATTACATGAAACAACTATACCCAGGTAGTAAGGTTGCCGCCAGTGAAGCTTTGCAATGCCCGACATTAATGTACAACGGCTTCGGTTCGCATCGCATCGAAGGGATTGGAGACAAACACGTGCCGTGGATCCATCACGTGAAAAACACGGATATGATCATGGCAATTGATGATCAGGCAGTGGTCAGCTTAGCACGGCTATTCAATGAACCTACTGGGCAAGCTTACCTGACTCAATCCGGGGTACCTGAGGACATTATTAAGAACCTGGATTTGATGGGTTTTTCAGGCATTGCCAACGTTCTTTCAGCCATCAAGATGGCGAAATATTACGAGATGGATGAGCATGATGTTATTCTCACCATCCTGACTGATTCCATGGAGCTTTACACAAGCCGTCTTCAAGAGATGCGCCAGGAGTATGGTGAATACTCAGAGAAGCAGGCGGGAGCTGATTTTGCAAGATATTTACTCGGTGTATCCACGGATAATATGATTGAGCTGGCTTATACCGACCGGAAGCGAGTGCATAATTTAAAATACTATACCTGGATAGAGCAACAGGGCAAAACATATCGTGAAATACAAGACCAATGGTATGACTCTGATTATTGGACTGGTATCCAATCGCAAGTTGCAGAAATCGATGAATTGATCAAAGAGTTTAATACTGAAGTCGGGATAATGAATTAATCAAACTATTCCATTCTTCCGTCTCATAATATTGAAAGCAAGCGCATCCAAGCAGAATCAGGCTAGCCTATGATCCATCCTACATCACTCGTCTTAGTGGCTGTCGTTAACAATCCCAGGGATTTAGAGATTGCCCGTCTTTTAGGTTGGTATCGCGTCCCATTACGGACTGCGCCGAAAGTCATTGCTGTGGATTACCTGGCATTTTATCAAACCGGTGCTTTTGGGGATGAAAAATGGCGCATACAACAAATAGCACCGGTGCGCGGCCATGAACTGACAACCCGGGCAGAACTACTAAAAATGGAGCTTGATCATCCTCGTGCTAAAGAGGAATACTACAAGATACAGCTTGGGGCATTAGAGCGTTTACCTCAACCTGTCATAGCAGATAGCTGGCGCAGGATAACTTTCCTGTACACGACAGGTGAGTATTTATTAGCAGCAAAAACAGTCAATGACCTGGTCGTCCAATCTGATGAACGACAGTTGTTATGGCAAGCTCTTCGAGAGCGAGCCATTCATGACTATCAAACACAGGAATTACCTAACGTTGATCTCCCAGATGAGGTACTGGCGATCCTGTTAGGGATTAAAGAAAGTCATGTGATATATGCTGACGATGATTGAGCATGGTGTTCACACTCTATCTCATCATCCTGACCTTGTGATTCAATGGAAATTAAACCAAAGAGTATATAGGGAGTCTCATTCAGAAAATAATATACAAGATGCAGCATCATCTCTCTTATGTTCACCAATCATCCAAATATTATTAATCGATCGCAATGCTGAAGGTATAATTCCTTTCCATCCATATGATAAGTGGTTTGGAGCATATTGGGTATTGTCCATTCTCGTAGACCTTGGGTACCTACAAGGTGATGTATCGCTCAGCCCCTTGTTAGCGCAATGCTATCAAGTTCGGTTATCCAAGGAACATGCAAAGTATATCCGGATGATCAATGGACGAACCAGAAGGTATGCTTATCAAGAAGGAAATTGTATCTATTATTCATTAGCATTGGGAATTGCTGATGAGCGTACGGAAGAACTGGCTGCAAGATTAATACAATGGCAATGGGAGGATGGTGGTTGGAATTGTGATAAAAGACCTGAAGCAGCTATATCTTCCTTCAATGAGACTTTGATCCCATTAAGAGGATTAGCCTGCTATGCCAAATCCTCGGGGGATACCCAGGCGAAAAAATCTGCCGATAGGACGGCAAAGATGTTCTTGAAGCGTTCGCTGTTTAAGAGAATCACAGATGGAAGTATTAATAATAAGAATTTCTTGAAGCTGCATTATCCCAATTATTGGCATTATGATATCTTGTTTAGTCTGAAAGTTATGGCAGAAGCAGGTTATATTGACGATCCGAGATGTTCTGAAGCGCTGGATCTGCTGATAAGCAAGCAATTGCCTGATGGTGGATTTCCAGCTGAGGGTCGGTATTATCGTGTGGATGATAGAAAAGTCTCAGGTCATTCCAGGGTTGATTGGGGGGGGTACCAGTAAGATCCACATGAATCCGTTTGTAACGATAGCGGCCTTAGCAGTTCTAAAGACAGCTGGCAGATTGGTTTTATAATTGCATCTTTCTTATTAGTTTAACAATATAGTTGATAAGATAATGAGATAAATTCCCCTAAACGAGATAATTATTTTTTTTCAAGGAATTGTTTTTAGATGATCTCTTCGATAAAAATTAATAAGCATACACTCATCTGGGGCTCGCAAACATATATCATGGGGATATTAAACCTGACCCCAGATAGTTTTTCAGGTGATGGGCTATTAAGCAAAAGTACGGAATCTGATGATTTTCGACTTAATCTGGATGCAGTTCTAGATAGAGCAAAGGATTTTATTAAAAATGGCGCAGATATCCTAGATGTGGGTGGTGAAAGTACGCGACCTGGCGCACAATATGTCAGTGCTGATGAGGAAATGCAAAGAGTCGTACCTGTGATTACCAAATTGGCAGCAAATCTGGATGCGATTATCTCGATTGATACATATAAAGCCAGTGTTGCAGAGGCAGCAATCCAGGCGGGTGCTCATCTAGTGAATGATGTGTGGGGCTTCCATGCTGACCCAAACCTGGCGTTAATAGCAGCTAAATATCAAACACCGGTGATCCTGATGCATAATCGAAGCTCTTGGGTACATGCTGAAGTGAAAGAACGTTTAGGCGGACGTTATGTTGGTATCCCATACGACAATCTATTGGAAGATATTAAGGGTGAACTTTTAGAAAGCGTGAGCATCGCTCATTCAGCAGGGATACCTGATGACCAGATTATCCTTGATCCTGGAATCGGCTTTGGGAAATCCGTGGAACAGAATCTGGAGTTAGTGGATCGGCTCGATGAAATACGAGCATTAGGTTATCCAGTCCTCTTAGGCCCATCGCGTAAATCGTTTATTGGATATACCCTCAACCTAACACCCGATCAACGCCTTGAAGGCACGGCAGCGGCAATAGCTGTCGGGATTGCACGTGGCGCGGATATCGTGCGAGTCCATGATCTACCGTTTATGTCCCGTGTGGCGCGGATGACGGATGCAATTGTAAGGCGGCATGAACGGGATGAAAAAGAATAATTACAACACAATGAAATTATCCTATTGAGATGCAGTTTTGGGATATTAACCTTTAGTTAATATAGAATCTGTGCTATTCACAATATAATTCGTATCCGCTGTCGGCAGGTAGTTATTAAGGAGTATTTATGGAACTAGATTTATTCCGGGCAAAAAGCAAATTACATACACCAAGTGGATCATTTTCTATTTACCGGTTGGATAGATTAGAAAATGAAGGATATACACAATTATCAAAGCTCCCATATTCGATACGCGTTATGCTCGAATCGGTTCTTCGGCAGGTGAATAATAAAGAAATTACCCATGAAGATGTCATTAACCTGGTTAGGTGGACCCCGAAGCCTGGTAGTAGACCTACATTACCATACCGACCGGCGCGTGTACTCATGCAGGATTTTACGGGTGTTCCAGCCATCGTCGATCTGGCTGCCATGCGAGAAGCTATGGCAAGAATGGGTAAAGATCCTGGTCGGATCAACCCCCTGGTACCTGTCGATTTAGTGATCGACCATTCTGTGCAGGTAGATTTTTTTGCCAGTCCCGATGCACTGGTCAGAAATGCAGAGCTTGAGTTCCAACGCAACAGGGAACGATATGAATTCTTGCGTTGGGGACAAAACGCTTTTAGCAATTTTCGAGTGGTTCCACCAGCAACTGGAATTGTGCATCAGGTCAATCTGGAATATCTGGCGCAGGTGGTGATTGTCCAGAAATCAGGTAATGATTACATTGCTTTCCCGGATACTTTAGTTGGTACAGATTCACACACCACCATGATCAATGGCTTGGGCGTGGTGGGTTGGGGTGTGGGAGGGATTGAAGCTGAAGCGGCTATGCTTGGACAACCCATTGACATGCTAACTCCGGATGTCATCGGGGTCAGGTTACATGGACAACTCTCTGAAGGAGTGACAGCGACGGACTTAACCCTGACAATCACCCAGGTCTTACGCAATAAAGGCGTTGTGGACAAATTTGTAGAGTTCTATGGTCCTGGCTTATCAACCTTATCATTACCTGACAGGGCAACTATAGCCAACATGGCACCTGAATACGGGGCAACTATTGGATACTTTCCTATTGACGACGAAACTCTACGTTATTTACAAATGACTGGTCGTCCTAAGGAAACCGTTGAGCTTGTTGAACGGTATTTTAAAGAGCAGGGGTTATTTCATACTAATGAATCTCCAGATCCAGAATTTACCGACAGCTTAGAAATAGATCTGAATTCGATTGAATCAAGCCTGGCTGGACCAAAACGTCCACAAGACCGTGTTCCAATTACTAAAGTAAAACGATCATTTCGTTCCGCTCTAGCAGCACCCATAAAAGAAGGTGGATTCGAGCTAGGTGAGACTGAACTCGATACAACGGTCAAGTTTGGTGCAAATGGACATTCATTATCCATGTCACATGGAGCGGTGGTGATTGCAGCTATTACATCTTGCACCAACACCTCAAATCCATCAGTGATGATCGCAGCAGGATTAGTGGCCAAGAAAGCAGTGGATTACGGCTTGAGGGTAAAACCTTACGTGAAAACCAGCCTGGCACCGGGCTCCAGAGTGGTAACCGAATACCTTGCGAACGCCGATCTGCTTGACCCACTGGCAAAACTAGGTTTCAATGTGGTGGGCTATGGTTGCACAACTTGCATTGGCAATTCCGGACCCCTACCTGGTGAAGTGGTCAAAGCCATCACGAGTGGTAACCTGGTTGCAGTCAGTGTGCTATCAGGGAATCGTAATTTTGAAGGGAGGATTCATCCTTATGTGAGAGCTAATTATCTGGCTTCACCTCCTTTAGTTGTAGCGTATGCATTGGCTGGAACTATTGATATCGACTTGAAAAATGAACCATTGGGAATTGGCTCGGATGGAAGAGATGTTTACCTAAGAGATATCTGGCCACTTAACCAGGAAATTGCACAAGTGGTTGCAAATAACGTAGCTACTGAAATGTTCAAGGAGAAGTACCAGAGTGTGTTTAATGGTAATGAGACCTGGAATGCAATTCAATCGCGTGAAAGTGAACTATTTGCATGGGATGATGCCTCGACTTACATTCAGGAGCCACCATTTTTCATCGATCCAGCATATGAGAAGCGGGAAATTAAAGGCTTTTCTGGTGGGCGAGTGTTGGCATTATTAGGGGATTCAATTACAACCGATCATATATCTCCCGCAGGATCGATTGCAGTGGACAGCCCAGCGGGAAAGTACCTGATTGCCAACGGGGTGCAACCACGTGATTTCAATTCATACGGTTCGCGTAGAGGCAACGACAGAGTAATGACACGCGGTACATTTGCCAATATCCGCTTGAAGAACCGCATGGTGCCAGGTGTGGAGGGAGGAATCACCAGGCATTTACCGGATGGAGAACAGATGAGCATTTATGATGCCGCTATGAAATACCAACAAGAAGGTGTTCCTCTAGTGATTATCGCTGGAAAAGACTACGGGACCGGGTCCAGTCGAGATTGGGCTGCGAAGGGCACCAGCCAGTTGGGAATCAGAGCTATCATTGCAGAATCATTCGAACGAATCCACCGTTCGAACCTGGTAGGTATGGGTGTATTACCATTACAATTTCTTCCCGGAGAGAATAGCAGCACATTAGGAATTACAGGCGCAGAAATCATTAGCGTCGAGGGTTTAAATGATCAAATTTCGCCTAATGCTCAAGTTACTGTCAGGATGATACGAGAAAACCAGGAGGTCGTTTATTTCCATGTGATTGTCAGATTAAATACCCCGATAGAGGTGGAATATTATCGGAACGGCGGGGTACTAAATACTGTGCTTTATAAAATGCAATAAAAAAACAAATCGAAACGAATCAGAGAGCGACCTTATGAAAAATTATCTCATGAGGTCGCTCTTTTTATCATTGCACTTATTGCCTGGACTGATGATTGGATGGCTTATACCCAGACATGCCAGCAGGGTGGTAGGTTGGATCTGGTAGATTTATTGAATGATTTGAAACTGAAGATGACTTTGGAGCAGGGCGGATATTGATTGGCTGAGATTGAGCAGGCCGAGAAACGTTTTCAGTTCGATGCATGACAGGTACGGGTTTGGAATGGTACACGGTATCTGCCTGGCTGAAGAGGCGATTCCCAGCCATAGAAAAGGTGCCAATGATCAACACGCGGATCAACCAGACCATGATAGCGACGAAGATTGGAACTACCTGGATCAATGTATCATGAGCAATTACTGATGCCCCTAACGATTGATGATTGACTAGCGCTAAGGCAACACCCCACCAGGTGAGCATGGCATTCATAGAGGCTGCCAGCAACCAGGCACTGAACAGATACCATACTTCTTTGGGTCCATTTTCACCCTGCTCTGGTGTAAATAAGCGGGCAATACCTGCAAAATCTATACCGCAAAAAGCGATAGCCAGGATAGTTGCCCAACGTACTCCTACAAAACGCAAACCTCCGAGTAGATCGTTAAGTGCAAAATCTGTGGTGCTGTAATTGAACAATTCAAAGGCAAGCAACGCACCAACAATCAAAAATCCAAATAATTTTCCCCGAGAATAACTAAACTTTTTGGTAATGCGGGTAATATTGATAGGTTGACTTGCTGCGTGGTTCATAGAATACCTCCTTGATGAATTTGTTTAGCGCAATGCGAACAATTGTTCTACTTAACTTTATTATAGAACAAATGCACTAATTGTCAAGGGTTAATTCTATGAATCGTATTGATGGATAAACTGCTCAGCTTTTTCAACTAATTGTTTATCACCAATGTAAAGTGGTGTTCGCTGGTGAAGTGAAGTTGGGCGAATATCAAGAATATTATTTTGACCATCAGAAGCATAACCACCAGCTTGATTAGCGATAAAAGCCAGAGGGGCAGCTTCATAAGTCAAGCGCAACTTACCGTATGGTTTTGCCGGGTCGCGAGAATCCGCAGGATAATAAAAAACACCACCGGAAAGTAAAGTTCGATGAAAATCACCCACGAGAGAACCTATATACCGCAGAGAAAGAGGTTCATGATTTCCATCATTCCCTTGAAGCCAACGGGTATATTTTGTCACACCCTGACTCCAATACATTTCATAACCATGATTGACAGAGTAATATTTTGGTTTTTTTGGAATCTGAATGTCTGGGTGGGTGAGCAGGAACTCACCAATGGCTGGATCCAGGGTGAAGCCATGCACACCCGATCCGCTGGTATACACTAACATCGTGCTTGAGCCATATATCATATAACCCGCAACAACCAGCTGACTACCGGGCTGGAGACAATCTTCTATTGTCCCGGGTCCATCAGTAGTGGTACGCCGATAGATAGCGAAAATGGTACCAATGGTTGCGTTGTAATCGATATTGGATGATCCATCCAGAGGGTCAAAAAGGAGCACGTACTTCCCTACAGGCAGTCCTTCAGGAATAGTTATAATATGGGCATGTTCTTCGGAGGCCATGACAGCAATACGACCTGTATGGTCATTCAAGCGAATAATGGTCTGGTCAGCCAGCTGATCAAGCTTCATCACGGTTTCACCTTGAACATTGACATTTTCTGTGGCACCGAGAATCTCAGATAAACCTGCGCGAGTGGTCCGGCTGGCAATGAATTTACCAGCCAAGGCAAGGTCATAAAGAATATTGGTTAGTACGCCAGTTGCCTGTGGATGGATTTGTTGTTCTTCCAGAATGTGACGTTCGATGGTGATGATCTTGGATTGGTTGAAAGAAATATCTGCCATATGTACAACTCCAATAACTATGTGTTAATGAAAGTTTTTCTTTTACGTAGAACAAACTGAGCGGCCGATTTAATTATGCTAGCAGTGATACTGTTCCGAGCGAGAACTCCTGCAAAGCCATAAATGGCTCCTGGAATACATATTACTTGACGTTGATTAAGCGATTTCAGCGATTCAGATACTACCTGCTGAGGGGTCATCCATAAGAACTTGGGGACGGTTTTACGCGAGAAACGTGAGTATTCGGGTGTATCG
>JBAQFX010000228.1:0-2634 GCA_049287485.1 Anaerolineales bacterium | reverse complement strand
GTACATGCCCACTCCATAGCAGGTTATCCACGATCAACACGCCCCCCGGTCGGAGCTTCTCTCGGATGATCGGCAACGACTCGGGGTAGCATTCCTTGTCAATATCGTTGAAGATCAGGTCGAATGGACCAGGCGTCTGAGAAAGCGTTTCAATGGCTTCTGCCACATGGTATTCAATGAGCCTTGTGTACCCAAGGCTCTCCAAATGCTCTCGGGCTTCGTTGGATAATTTCTCATCCCAGACCACGTGATGCACTTTACCGCCACCATTCTCCCTCACTGCCCTGGCAAACCAGGCCGTGGAATAGCCGTAACCGCTACCCATCTCGAACACCGAGTGGGCTCCAACCATGCGGGTAATCTGGTAACACAGGTAACCGCACACCGGGCCAATGATTGGAAAATGCGTCTGGTTGGCATATTCCTCCATGGCTTGCATCTCAGGAGAGCGCTCAGGGACCAATTGCTCCAGATAATCGTTAATTTGGTAAAAATCATGCAAATTACTCATCATATCCCTCCTTATTGGATAATTTCAATCCAATTATAATCATTTTAGCGGAAATTATGCCTGAAATTCCTGAATCTCATCCGACCTTGCCCTTCCCAAACCCGCCTTCCCATGTTAAACTCTAAGCGCTTCACTGGAACCCGGCGCTCTCGCTCGAGGGCGTCTTTTTGTGCTCGCACGAGGTTAATTATTTGTGCTTCCACAAGGGCATTTTTGTGTAGGAAAAATCGATGTACATCCTTCTCACTGGCTCAGTCGCCTTTGATTATCTGATGACTTTCCCGGGTTATTTCCGGGATCACATCCTGCCAGACAAGCTAGACTCGATCAGTCTGTCTTTCCTGGTGGATTCTTTCCGCAAGCGGCGCGGCGGCATCGCACCCAACATCGCTTACACCCTGGCACTTCTGGGTGAGCGGCCTCACATCATGGCCACGGTGGGTGAGGATTTCACCGATTACCGGGAATGGCTGGAGAGCAATGGTGTGGATACCTCGAGGATGCAGGTTATCCCAGGCGTGGTCACGGCTTCATTCTTTTGCAATACCGACCTTTCGAATAACCAGATTGCTAGCTTCTACCCTGGTGCTATGGGGTATGCCCGCCAGCAAAGTTTCAGGCAGTGGGAAGGCCCGCGACCCGACCTGGTGGTTATCAGCCCGAATGATCCTGAAGCGATGAAGCAATACGTGGACGAATGCCGCGAACTGGGTATCCCCTACTTGTATGACCCCAGCCAGCAAATCGTGCGGCTGACCGGTGATGAGCTACTCAATGGTATTACCGGAGCACAGGCGCTGTTTGTTAATGATTATGAGTTTGGGCTGGTGCAGAAAATGACCGGTCTGAAGGCTAAAGACTTGCTGAAATATGTACAGTTTATGGTGATCACATGTGGGAGCCAGGGGTCAAAAGTGTATGCCAGAGGACAGCATTTCGATATCCCGGTCATTTCACCAGATCACATTGTTGACCCAACTGGAGTAGGGGATGCTTATCGAGGTGGCTTCCTGACCGGATATAGCCATGCCCTTGCCCTGGAAAGTTGCGGGCAAATGGGAGCCCTTGCAGCCACGTATTGCCTGGAATGCGAAGGCACCCAGTCACATTGCTTTACCCTCAAGGAGTTCATTGCCCGCTTCAGGCAGCATTTTGATGACCATGGGCAGCTCGACAAGCTACTGGAAGCATAAGAAATCATCATTTATCAGGAATTGGGAGACAAACATGCAAAACTATGACATTAAAGATGCAAAACTGGCCGAGGGTGGTCGCCGGCGTATTGACTGGGCTGAGCGTGAAATGCCCGTGCTGCGCCTGATCCGCGAGCGCTTTGCCAAGGAGCGGCCTTTGAAAGGCGTACGTATGTCCGCCTGCCTGCACGTCACCACCGAGACTGCCAATCTCGCCCAGACGTTACACCTGGGTGGTGCCGACCTGGTGCTCACCGCCTCTAACCCGCTTTCCACCCAGGACGATGTGGCAGCCGCCCTGGTCAACATCTACGAGATTCCCACCTATGCTATTAAAGGCGAGGATAATGTCACGTATTACAAGCACATCAGCGCCGCTCTGGATCATGCCCCACAGATTACCATGGACGATGGAGCTGACCTGGTCAGCACGCTCCACAAGGAACGCCGTGAGCTGCTTAAGAACGTCATGGGCGGCACGGAAGAGACCACCACGGGCGTGATCCGCTTACGAGCCATGGCCGCCGATGGCGCGCTCAAATTCCCGGTCATCGCGGTCAATGATGCCCAGACCAAGCATCTCTTCGACAATCGATATGGCACAGGACAATCCACCATCGACGGCATCGTGCGTGCCACCAATGTGCTGTTAGCAGGTAAGGTATTCGTTATCGCCGGTTACGGCTGGTGCGGTCGCGGTCTGGCCATGCGGGCACGCGGTATGGGCGCCAACGTGGTGGTCACCGAAGTCGACCCATTACCCGCCCTGGAAGCTGTAATGGATGGCTTCAGGGTGCTGGAGATGAGCGAAGCCGCCCGGATCGGCGATATCTTTGTGACCGTTACGGGTGACCTGAACGTGATTGACCAACATCATTTCGAAGTGATGAAAGATGGCGCTATTGTGGCCAACTCAGGGCACTTCAATGT
>JBAQFX010000227.1:0-4020 GCA_049287485.1 Anaerolineales bacterium | reverse complement strand
GCTTTGCTCAAGGCAGCAGTCGCTTGCGCCGGATTGGTATTGTGGCGCTTGCACGCAGGCTGCTGATAGAGTTGTGGCGTTACCTGGAAACGGGTGTTCCACCAGAAGGGGCCTCGGTTCAACCTTTGTAGTGCATACCAAACTTCCTTGCCTACCAGGATGACACTGCACCTTTTACTGGGAGGAGCTACCCGACTAAAGCCACCGGGTTTCCAACCGAAACCGAGTGTCAGATGGGGCTGCTCCAACCCCGTTTCCAGGATCGCCTACGAGCGAAAAATGAATCGGGTGCCTGGCATGTAACAGCCAGCACGGATAGAAGGTAGTTCGCGGTGATATTTGCCCAACGTCCTACGGAAACGCCCAGCCCATAATGACTTTCGGTCCTGGTGGACGAGAATGTTCAGTGCTTCGCTTGTTTGTTCCAAATCAGTCATTTTGGTAGTCGAAGAAGTCAATCCTTCCTTCGCTGACAATTTGCTGATCACTATTGGCCGTCGATACCAACCTGCACAAGGTCGGTTGTGATTAATATTCAGTTGTTAACGAGCTTGACAAAATTGTATACATAGAAGGTGGCTAGGAAAATTTCTTTGATACTATTTTCAATGGCTGGGCTGCTGGTTCTTACACTTTCGCTTGGGATTATCCAACAAGCTGCTGCCGCCCAACCGGCAATTGACATAATCGCCGTATCCAATGCATCGAACAGTAGTGTTTATTCTGTGACCAGGGTTTATCTAGAACCTAGTTTCACCAGCCGTGTGGTCGAGACGCTATCACCCGGAGCACATATAAATATCCTTGGATACAATAGTAGTGGGACTTTCACCGCGATTGTTAAAGAGGGAATGTCGTCGATCAGTGGTTGGATAGTGACATCCCAGGTGCTTCGTGCTTACATTGATGGCACATCACTTTCTTTGGCGATAGGATATATGGCTCAGAATTCCGCCAGTCCCGTCGCCACAGTTCTAACCCCAGGCGAAATGGTGAAAGTGATAGGACACAGCGTCGACGGCGATTGGCTGGCGATTGCTAACCCGGTGTCTGTAAAAAATCCCATTTTTTGGGCGCCAAGATATGATATCAAGTTGCCTGCCGTGGTTTCACGAACACTATCTTTGACTATGGTACATGCCTCACCCACTAATGACAGCAAAATCATCAACGTGTTGAATCCAACTTACGAACTGTCCCTGATTAGTCGAACCAGTGATAATGCCTGGTATGCTGTAGACGATTCTTCCTCGGGAAAGTACATTGGCTGGGTGATGAGCGGTGATCTGGTTAATGGAACCAACCGGGAGTTGCTGCCAACCATCCCAGCAATCTCCTATACATCGAGTGTCTCACAATCCAGCCACTAAACCGATTTAGGTCCAAATGATGCTATGGCATATCGCTACACATCTATGGCAAAATACTATATGCTAAATTCAACAGGAAGTAGAAAACAATCTGTTCAGACGCGTCCAATTCAACCAGCAGCTCTATATCCGTTTTCTGAACCAGGGATTAATCTGACCACCCCGAGCCCGGTTGACGCAATGGTTTTTCGTTACCAGGCTTGGGCTTACTTTTATGCTACTCACCCCAATGCAAGTCGTTGACCAGTCCAATCATAATAAAAATATGCCTTGGGTTAGGAACATTCGGCAACAAAGTCATCTCACCTCCCGAAAAACCGGGAGGTGAGATTTATTTATATGCAGCTACATCTGTTACAACGCTTATAATAATTTAATCCTCAGATCCTGATCTTATTTGATCAACAAATGAGAGGGCGCGTTCAAAATCAAGCGTTTTACTGCGTTCTATGCATAAATCAAGCTGATGCGGGGAAAGATAAATCTGACTAAGCAGTGACTTCTCTTGGTCCCTAGTCTCATTCCAGGTGAGCTTGTGATTGATGATCCAGTTACTAAGCTCTACTGCTTCCTCTGTTTGATCGCGTAACACAAGCAATTCGGTAAACACTGCCAAAGCGTTTAGAATTAAATCGGGTTCATCGATCTCACGGGCATTCTGTATTGCCTCTCTTAAGTGCTCTGTTGAATTCAATAGGTTGCCAAGCTTGGCTTCAGCAAGGGTTAATCTACATAATGCATAAGATAATGCCCATTTATGGTTCATTTGTTGGGCAAGATTTGCACTGATTTGAAAATGTGATTCCGCTCCAGAGAAATTTCCCGCCATCAATGCAAGGTTACCTTCGCTCCGTTCGAGGAAAACCCTTCCAGGTAGTCCACCTTTGAATATATGTCCGGCTTGGTTGAAACAATCTTGCGCTTGGGTTAGATCTTCAAGTACACGATAAATTTCACCCAGCTCCCACAAACCCCACCCAACCCCCAGCTCATTTCCAATCTGCCTATATATGGCTATACTTTCCTGGCGGATTTTCAATGCATGTTCAATATTCCCAAAACGTAAAGAATGCAGGCTTTCCAAGTGCAATGCATGAGCTGCGCCTGCAAACTGCCCTTCATCATATAACTTCGTTTTCATTGTATGATAATAAAGCTGCGCAGACTTGTGGTCTCCGATCCTAGTATAGGAATCAGCCAAACTCGTTAATATCGATACAAATAGTAAATATTCTCCAACATCATCCTGGTAAGCCAAGGCTTCCTGAAGCTTACTGATGGCTTCTATATATTTGCCTTCATAAATGTATAACCTTCCAATCATTTCAAGAACATAACCACCTTCGCTTTTATCGCCCAACTCACTGAACAGAGTAAGGGCTTCCTCCAGGATAGGTTCTGCATCGTTCGGTAGAGGAATGGACTTTGTAAAGTATTTATAGTTTAGAACCTTAACGCTGCCTAGGAGGTAAAGTGTGTATCCCAACTGCCAGACCTGACCTTGCGCTCTGAATAAAACAGACAACTCTTGAAGATACCTCATCGCTTCCTGTGTATCAGCCAACAAACCATACAGAAATGTTGCGAGCATTCCCCATAAACCCAACTTATAGAGTATTTCCACCTTTCCTATTCTCTGCCAAGCCTGGTGAAGCAAGCGTTCGTTAAATTTATAACCAACGGTGAACCCAAGACTCAATGAAGAACCGAATTCGTTAAATCCTGCTTTGGCCACCAGTAAAATGGAGTGCAAGAGCGACGATGGAGAATCCTGGGATGATGAAGACAATTGCTCAAGAGTCATATCTATTATTTGAGTGAGCTCAAAAGGCTTTGCTCTGGCCTCAGAATAGCGATAAAGGACTGGCAGCATGTGTTGTACTGCTATTTCCACTTGACCAGCTTCGATAAGCCATTGCCAGGCGAGGCGAATATTATTAGATTCGCTATTAATCCAATCGAAAGCTTCTCGTTGCTCAGGCCCTTGGATTTTTACCCAATGCTGGTCAAGTTGGGTTACGTAATAATCTTTGAAACGCTGTTTCGTTTCCTTCCACGCAGCTAGATCGTTTTGCAGACATTCACTCGCGAATTGGCACAGTAGTTCATGGATTTGATACGAGCCATCTGGGAGGTACTTCAGCCAGGATTTGTTTTTTATCGACTGCAAAAGGTCGATGCCAGCACCTGAGACTGCTTGAGCAGATTGACGCGAGAAACTTCCTTGTAACACAGTTAAGCGCATCAATGCGGACCGCTCCTGTTCTGTCAGCAGATTCCAGGAGCTATCGAACACCGCTTTGAGACTGTGATGCTTTTCAGGTCGATCAGGCCATGTTGTGGTCAAAAAATCGAGGGAATGTTTAATATCTTGTAGAATTTCAGTGGGTGTCATTATGTCCAACCATGTAGCCGCTAGCTCTATTCCCAGGGGCATACCTTCAACCATCTGGCAAATCTGGACGATCGGGGTGATGTCATCAGGTCTCAGGCTGTAATCTGGATTTTGTACTAGAGCTCGATCCAGAAACAATCGTATCGCACCATATTCTCCAAGAGTTGTTGCGGGAATTTCTTCCTTGCCAGATTGAATCGCAGGGATGTCCAATCCTTGCAAAGGTAAGAGATACTCGTTATGGATATTCAGACG
>JBAQFX010000226.1:0-8436 GCA_049287485.1 Anaerolineales bacterium | reverse complement strand
GAGCTGTAACATCCAGTTTTGGCACCGGTAGGTAATATTTATATTCCTGTTTAAACGAATGAAGCTTGACATTCGATGGATCAAGCTTCTTTCTGCCAAAAATTCTGGTGACCCCGAGGCGGATCGAACGCCTAACCTAACGATTAAGAGTCGCTTGCTCTGCCAATTGAGCTACGGGGCCACAATTCAATCACCCTCCCCTCGCCTTTTCCAGCGATTGGGCATTTTAGCACGGGAATTATACCCTAAAGGTAGGTGATGTCAACTTTTGCGCCTTTCCGCCCTCCGCCAGATTAATATTCTCCCCAAATTGCCCGGCTGGGATTGCTTTTTCACCCATTTGCGATAAACTAAAGTCACCGTATTCATGCTTTCTTGCCTTGCCTGGGGATGAGCTTGATGCAGACATTAGTCGGGGATCATCTGTTTTCACGTCAAAATTGCTCCTATAAACTCATTGCTATGGCTTTGGCTCCACCTGGGTCGAATTCTTTAACATAACCCCCGAATATTTTAAGACTATCGTCGGGTTCTGATTTTTGTTCTGCATGCTATAATCCTTTCCTCCAAGACCATGACATTTGTCCATCTTCACGTTCACACCGAATACTCCCTGCTTGATGGTTTCAGCAACATCCACAAGTTGGTTGAGCGTGCACACCAGATGGACATGCCCGCCATCGCCATCACCGACCACGGCACCATGTTCGGGGTGATCGAGTTCTACAACGCCGCTATCCAGGCGGGGGTCAAGCCCATCATCGGGCTGGAGACCTATGTGGCAGCCCGCACCATCAAGGAGCACGACCCGCAGGAAGATAAGAAGTCCACCCACCTGCTGCTGCTGGCAGAGAACGAAGCCGGCTATAAGAACCTGCTGCAGATCGCCAGCATTGCCCAGCTGGAGGGCTTCTACTACTACCCGCGCATCGATCACGATGTGCTGGCCCAGCACGCCCAGGGCCTGATCGCCACCACCGGCTGCATGTCGGCCGAGATCCCGCGCCTGCTGCAGCAAGGACAGCTGAAACGGGCGGATAAGCTGCTGGGCTGGTATTACGACGTCTTCGGGCAAGACAACTTCTTTATCGAGCTACAACAGCACGACATCCCCGAGCTGCCAGCGGTCAACAAGCAGCTGCTGGAGCTGGGCAAGCGCCACAACGCTCGCTTAGTAGCCACCAACGACGTGCACTACATCGAGAAGAGCGACGCTCGCCTGCAAGACATCCTGCTGGCCGTCCAAACCGGCAGCCTGCTCTCCGACCCGCGCCGCATGCGCATGACCGACGACAGCTACTACCTGCGCAGCCCAGAGGAGATGGCCTCGCTGTTCGCCGAGACCCCCGAAGCGCTCTCCAACACCCTGTTGATCGCCGAGCGCTGTAACTTGAACCTGGGATTCAAAGGCTATCACCTGCCCGAGTTCGACGTGCCCGCTGGCAACACCGCTAAAGGCTACCTGCGCCAGCTGTGCGAAGAAGGCCTTAACCGCCGCTATGGGGGGTATGCCAGCGACCCGCAGGTGCGTGAGCGCCTGGACTACGAGCTGCAGGTGATCCACAAGATGGGCTTCGACACCTATTTCCTCATCGTGTGGGACCTATGCCGCTACGCCCGACAGCAGGGCATCTGGTATAACGCCCGTGGCTCTGGCAACGGCTCGATCGTGGCGTACTGCCTGGACATCACCCTGGTGGAGCCGATCCACCACGGGTTGATCTTCGAACGCTTCCTCAACCCCGGGCGCATCTCCATGCCCGATATCGACCTGGACTTCCGCGATGACTGCCGCTCGGAGATGCTGGAGTATGCCGCCCACAAGTTCGGGGACGACCGCGTGGCGCAAATCATCACCTTCGGCACCCTGGGGGCGAGAGCTGCCATCCGTGACGTGGGCCGGGTGATGGACATCCCCCTCAGCGAGGTCGACCGGGTGGCTAAGGTCATCCCCAACATCCCTGGCAAGCCGATCACCCTGCGCGCAGCGCTGAAGGATATCCCCGAATTCAAGCAGATGTATGAGTCGCAGGGCTACCTCAAGGAGCTGATCGACACGGCAGCCGACATGGAAGGCGTGGTGCGCAACGCCGGCACCCATGCCGCCGGGGTGGTGATCGCCGACCGCCCTCTGGTGGATTACGTGCCCCTGCACCGCCCTACCGGCGCCACGGCCGAAGCCTCCCCGATCAAGATCGTCACCCAGTTCGAGATGGGCGTGCTCGAGTCGCTGGGTATGCTCAAGGTGGACTTCCTGGGTTTATCCACCCTGTCCATCATGGCACGCGCCTGCCAGCTGATCCGGCAACGCCACGGCATCCAGCTCAACCTGGGCAATATCCCCACCGATGACCCTGAGACCTACGCCATGCTTGGGCGGGGCGAGACGGCGGGTGTGTTCCAGGTGGAAGGCAGCGGGATGCGCCGCTGGTTGATGCATATGAAGCCCAAGGCGGTGGAGAACGTGATCGCCATGGTGGCCCTGTTCCGCCCCGGCCCGATGGATTTCATCCCGGCTTACATCCGCCGCATGCACGGCGAGGAAGCCATCGAGTACCGCCACCCGCTGCTCGAGCGCATCTTCAAGGAGACCTACGGCTTCCCGGTCTACCAGGAGCAGCTGATGAACGCCGCCATGCAGCTGGCTGGCTACACTCCCCCCGAGTCGGATGACCTGCGCAAGGCTATCTCCAAGAAGATCAAGGATAAGCTGCTCAAGCATAAGAAGAAGTTCGTGCACGGGGCAGTGGAGCGCGGCATCCCCGAAGAGACCGCCGAGGCCATCTTCGAGGACTGGGAGGAGTTTGCCCGCTATGGCTTTAACAAGAGCCATGCCGCCGATTACGGCATCATCGCCGTGCAGACTGCTTATCTCAAGCAGCATTACCCCGAAGAGTACATGACGGCCCTGCTCTCCGTGTGGCAGAACGACAACGACAAGGTGGCCGTGTATGTGGCAGATTGCCGCCGCATTGGCATCGACGTCCAGCCGCCCAGCGTGAACATCTCGGGCTGGGACTTCACCATCGAAGATCGCCCGGGTAGCAAGGTGGCCATCCGTTTCGGCCTGGGGGCAGTTAAGAACGTGGGGCATGCCCCGGTGGACGCCATCCTGCAGGCGCGGGACGAGTCGCCTTTCATCGATATCAACGACTTTGCCCGCCGGGTGGACATGCGGAGTGTGGGTAAGCGCCCGCTGGAATGCCTGATCAAGGTAGGCGCCCTGGATGAGTTTGGCTCACGCAGCGCCATGCTGGCCGTCCAGGACCAGATCCTGTCGATCAGCGCCTCGCACTTCCGCGCCTCCGATATGGGGCAGATGAGCATGTTTGGCATGGCCACCGGCATCAGCGACGAGATACTATTACCCAGGGATATCCTGGAGACCAACCGGCGCGAGGCGCTGGAATGGGAGCGGGAATTGATCGGCCTGTACGTCTCAGACCACCCACTCAGCCCGGTGATGGACGCCCTAGTCCAGGTGGTGACGCACTTCTCCGGGCAGCTCTCCGAGGCCGTCCCAGGCGAGAAGGTGCGCGTGGCGGGCATGGTCACTCGCGTGCGCCCGCACACCACCAAGAACGGCAAGAACATGGGTTTCGTCACCCTGGAGGACGTGCAGGGTAACATCGAGCTGGTGGTGTTTCCCCGCACCTGGGACCAGTACTGGCAGGCGCTGGAGGTGGATAGCGTGGTGCTGGTGGACGGCAAGGTGGATGCCCAGAGCGGCGACCCCAAGGTGCTGGTGGATAAGGTCGCCACAGATTTGAAGGCCATGACCTCTGCACCACCCCCCGTTATAAAAACCAGCCATGATGGTTCAGCCATCAGCCATGAGCATTTAGCTGTCAGCAATGAGCCATCAAAAGTCAGCCGTGAGGGTTCAGCAATCAGCAATGAGCCATCAACAGCCAGCGATAAGACCAGGGTCAGCCCGAATTTTAAGCCAACCACCCCGAAGCCAGGGGAAGAAGCCGATGCAGAGCAGGCCTCAGCCGAGGACTGGGGTGATGACCCTGAACCGCCGTCGAATTTTGACATCGACTGGATGGCGATGGAGCTCAACCCGGGTGGCTTCGTGGTTGAACGTGGAGTGATATCCGCAGAAGCGCCCATCCCGGCGGTGGAAGCAAATAGCCCTGAGGATTCAGCCATCATTCCCGAGGATTCTGCCATCAGCCTTGAGCCATCAGCGGTCAGCACGGAAACAGCAGGCCTCAGCGAGGAGACAGCAGAGGTCAGCCTGGAGCAGGTGCCGCCCGAAGAGCAGGCTCCCGGGGAGAGCGTCGGTACGACTATGACCGGCGTGGTGCTCGAACAGGTGCCCACGCCAGCTTCCGACACGGTGGAGGTGCCCATCATGCCGGATGAGACGAGCATCTCCGTGCCGCCTTACGTCCTGCCCCCTGCCGAAGCCTACGCCGGGCAGGAGCTGCGCATGATCACGGTGATCCTGCGCCCGGGGGTCGACAAGGTGCGCGATAACCTGCGCCTGCGCCAGTGTTACGGCATCCTGATCTCTTATTCGGGGCATGACCGCTTCGCCCTGCAGATCTTCGAGCGCAGCCGGGGCTACCGCATCGAGTTCCCTAACTACACCACCGCCCACTGTGCCGAGCTGGTGGCCCGGTTGGCGAGCATCGTGGGGACGGATAACGTGATCATCGAGCCGTTGAGGCTGCATTAAACTCCTAAAGAATTAACCACGAAGGGCACGAAGAACTCAAAGGTTTTTAGTCGACACCATTTTATAGCCGGGGTCGGTGAGCATGGATTTTTATCATCTATAACTATGATTTTCATGATTTGAATGAGGCCAATAATTTTTCCTTGGCAGCGGTCATGCCAACAAGGGTTTGCAACAAGGGGCTCAACAAGGGGCTCAACAAGGGGCTCAACAAGGGGCTTAAACCCCTTGTTGCAAACCTCGACCGTAGGAAAGAATGAAGCAGGCGGTTAAAACCGCATCTTTGGAATACACAAGGTTGGCCTTCGCCGACCAGCAGATGCGGGGGCAATTGGGTGATTTGTTTTGTAAAAAAAATAAATCGATTCAATTCCCGCCTGGATGGGTGATGGCGGATCATTGAGTGAAAGAGGGCAGTGATCATGGCTCATCTGGAGAGGAAGGGGTGAAAGAAGGTTCGGATGGGGTGCTCGAAAGGTCAGGATTTTGAGAGGGGAGAAGACGAGCATGGAATTCGGCATTGACCTGTTTGATGGCTTCGGCAATCTCGTCATCGATACCGGGACCGGCAGAGGTGATGAGGAACTGGGTCTTGACGACACGGGTGATGGTGGAGGAAGCCAGGCAGAGGGCGCGGAGGATATCGGCGAGCTCGTAGGCATCGGATTCGGGACCAATGGATTCGAGGAGACGGCGGGTGAAGAGGCGGATGAGGGCGATCTCTTCGATCAGGCCGGAGGGGTTGGTGGATTCGACTCCGTCGAGGTCACGCTGGCGGAAACGGCGGGTGTAGAAGCCATGCTTGAGGGCATTGAGGTTGCCTTTGGGGGCACCACGGTGGCGGGAGGTGGAGGAGTTGGTGGGCATGGAGGTAAGAGAGAGCGATGAATCGGAAATAGTTGGTGCGCCACACCCATGCCAGAGACAACAACATTATAGCACATATGTTCTAATTCTACAAGAGGGATTTGAATATTATAAGGTTTCTCATTTTGGGGGGGCGGTAAGCGGAAGAATAACGGATTAACGGATCAGCGGATAGGATTAATGATAGATATACTTGATTATTTGAGAGGGTTATTTTGGATAAGGATTAATTAAAATGACTTATAATATTTACAACTTCACATCGTAATATTTTGCAGATAAATAGCCTAAGCATCTAAGGGGTATATCAAATAATTTAACCATAATAAAATGCCCAATTCTCGCAGAAGGCTGGGCAATATTTATTAGCAGGATTACTTGAAAATAAAGGACAACTAAATGACGAGTTTATTACTACAATATGATGATTTGATGAATCCAGTTTTACATGCACTGAAAGAGCTTGGAGGATCAGGTTCTATTGAGGAAATAAATTCCAAGGTTATCGAAATTGCAAATGTTCCATCAGAACAGCTGGAAATTCTTCATAATCCAGAAAAAGGGGGAATGACAGAGATTGAATATAGATTGATGTGGACTCGGACATATCTAAAGAAATTTGGATTGATTGAAAACTCAACCCGAGGCATTTGGGCTCTAACAGGAAAAGGCTCTTCTATAGATAAGGTTAACCAAAAGGAGGTTGTCAAAAGAGTACGTGAATTAATAAAAGAAGAAAGAAAATTAAGCCCAGAAGAAGAACCAACTAAAGAAGTTGAATGGCAAGAAGAATTATTAGAT
The DNA here is from genome assembly GCA_049287485.1 of Anaerolineales bacterium. GTDB lineage: Bacteria > Chloroflexota > Anaerolineae > Anaerolineales > UBA4823 > FEB-25. The sequence goes on along the minus strand of JBAQFX010000226.1, from coordinate 2,081 downwards.
GTTATTCATAATATGTCTCCTGCGGGATTTGAAAGATTGACCCAAAGGCTACTGCGTGAATCGGGTTTTATTCATGTTGAAGTAACTGGAAGGACTGGTGATGGAGGAATTGATGGACAAGGGATTTTAAGGCTAGGAGGATTAATAAGCTTCAATGTAATCTTCCAGTGTAAGAAATGGAAAAACGCTGTTGGTCCGAACCTAATAAGAGATTTTAGAGGCGCAATGGTTGGTAGAGCGGATAAAGGCCTATTTATAACAATGGGCACTTTTACTAAAGAGGCAATTAAAGAGGCAACCCGCGATGGAGCACCTGCAATTGACTTAGTAGATGGAGATCAACTTGTAGAAAAATTGAAGCAACTATCTTTAGGTGTAATAACTAAGAAGATTGAAATTGAACAAATTCAAATTGATCATGAGTGGTATGAGAATATTTAATGGATAAGATCAATAGAGAGATATTTAAACTAAATTACCAAACATAATATCTCAGAAAATTACAACATCGGATAAAAAATAGTATCCGCCCTACTCTACTAGTCTAGTTCAGAATTAGCACTACCCACTTTCCACCAATCGAATTTCCTCATCTGTCAAACTATATAATTTGTACACTAATAGATCGATCCGGCAGTCGGTAATATCAATCTCACGCTGGAGAAGGATTTTCTCGGAGGGAATTTTGGAAACAGCGAGTTGTTGATGAAGGGAAAGCATACGATCGACAAGTGCTACTATCTGGTCATGGCATTGGATATCGGCGGGATTAGAAAAGTTTATTTCACGAATAGGAAGTTGCGCCAATTGTCTGGCTTGAATCTCTGAAAATACTTTTTTGGTTGACTTTAAAAAATTCACATAATAGTAATTTAATAGGTTTGAATTAATTAGTCCCAGAATGTATTTTATGGAATATTTTGTGTTCGGTAAGAGAGTAATCACAACAAGGGTGTTTAGTGCATAGTATTGATTGTTGTCATAAGTAGCAATTAACCGGTCACCAACTCGTCTGAAGAATATTTTTTCTTTAGCTTCAAAAATGTCTGTTCTTTTACATGAATGTATTTTTGTAACATCATAAGCAAGGAAAAATCCACCCCATTGAAGATAATAACGCTGAATATTTCTCCCATCCAAAACAGGCTTAAAATTATCCGCTTCTTTACTCATGAATAACGATTGGCTTCGGTTGTATTTTAACGCTATCGCTTGATTAATATTAACAATATTTTTTAAAATATATCCATCCTGATCTAATTTATCTTTAAAATTCAACATTAACTCATTAACTCTTACCATAAAAGTATGTCGATAGCTCTTTAAAAATACTTTTTGGTGTATTGGATGGCTTAAGTTAATAATTTCCTTGTTATTGTATTCAAAAATATCCACAATATTGTTATAAGGATCTGAATTTTTAACAACAATAACTACCGTCTCTACCACTGCATCATCAAATACAGGAAAATTATAGGTTGTGATATTTACCAGGGTTTTGATTAGAATTTGCTCTCGTAATGCTTGGTAATACTCTTGAGTCAATATTGTATTGGGCACGATGAAACTTAATAATCCATTTTGTAAAAGAAGGTTTCGAAGACCTTGTTCAATAAATAAACCAAAGGAGTTTAATCTACCCATGGATGAAGAATATTTTTGAGCCAAGTAATCATTTGAAGATTTATTGTAATAATCTGCCATAGATAATTGAATATAAGGTGGATTGCCGATAATGATATCGAAACCACCGGAAGAAGGCTGGCAGGCTTTTTCAGGGGAGATGCAAAGATCATCGCGCACGTATTTCAGGGAGGTGGGTGAGGAGGGAGGTAACAAGGGGGATTGGGCAGGTGACGAGGGGGAGGGGGAGGATAACAAGGGGTCAGGGGAGGACAACAAGGGGTCCGGGGAGGACAACAAGGGGTCAGGGGAGGACAACAAGGGGCTTAAGTGGAATTGTGCGAAAAAGTGGACACAAAAAATGTCCTGATCGGGTAGACTAAATAGATCAGGAGAACAGATATGAACGACAGGAACTACCGGAAATACTCGCAGGAGTTCAAACTGGAAGCATTGGA
>JBAQFX010000225.1:0-1785 GCA_049287485.1 Anaerolineales bacterium | reverse complement strand
TTAACAGAATTGGCAGTAATAAATGCTTTATGTAAAACTAATTCATGGTTAAAGAATATTGACCAAAATGTAGGGGTAAACATTGAAGGAACCTACTCATTGGCAGCTATTGGCAGTTGGTATGCTGGTTTGACTTGGGCAGAAAGGATTGTGTACGGGAATCCATCCAGCGTCTCTCCGGTCATAAAATTATACGGGGCTTCAACGAACGCTAAATCAGTTCGTTTTGATGACGTTTCCGTTAAGCGTGTCACCGACCCTCCCGCAACAGGCGTCCACATCGTCTCCTCTCTCAATGGAGTGACGAGGGCGTGGGAGAATATTGAAGATGGGTTCAATCCGAATGATATTGCGAGTTGGGAGATAAGACCAGCAGAAGAAATTAGCGATACGCTTGCGAATATCCCTCTTCGGCCCGGCGATTTGGTGATTTCGACCTCTGACGATGGAGAAGAATTCACCGATAATGGAGATGGAACCTTAACAGGTGATGATGGCGGGTCTGGCACGATAGATTATTTAACGGGTGAATGGTCTATAACCTATGGTTCAAATCCTGGCACTGGGCATTCGATCACGGCGGATTATGACTACTATCCTGGCCTTCCCATTATGGGAATTGTGACCTTTTATACTGATGCCGGTTCAAGCCAATTCTTAGTTTTCAATACCAGAAGAGTTAACAAGTATGATCCTCTAACTGGCAAACTGGAGGATATTGTCGGTTCAGATATCTTCACCGGAGTGGATTCTGATTTCTTCTGGTTTGAAAACTGGAAGGATAGGCTCTTTATTACCAACAATGTTGACCGAGTAAAAATCTATGATGGAACGACTTTCTCTGATTTGGATATGGATTATGACGGCGATTCAAATAATGACGTTGATACCTGTCTTTTGATTTTTTCATATAAAGGCCATTTGGTGCTTCTTAGAACGACTGAAAAAGGATACCATGCCCCGCATACCGCAAGGTGGTCTGTTGCAAATTCTTATACCAATTGGAAAGAATCGGAAGGCGGAGGTTATGTCAATTGTCCTTCCCTTGACTGGATCATGGGGGGAGATTTCATAGGGGACGATCTCATCGCTACGATGGAGCGCTCGATTTGGGCGCTTAAATACACAGGTGACGTTAACCTTCCCTTTAAGTGGGAAAACGTAAAATCCACGGAAGGCAATTATTCGACCCATTCTTTGGCTGCTTTCTCGGATGAATTGATCTTTCTCGGGCCGGTCAACTTGGTTGCCACTGACGGTCTTGATGTTTATGGTATTGATGAAAAAATACCTGATTTTACGCTGAATTTTAATCAGGAGGGATTTAAGTATTGTTATGGTTGCGTCATTGAAGAATTAAGACAATACATTCTTAGCTATCCTTCCATGGATGCTGAGATTTCAGATTCTCTTCTGATGATGAATTATGAAGAGCAAACATGGGCGGATTTCAAATTGCCAATGCACTGTTTCGGATATTTTAACCAGATGGAGGATTTGACCTGGGATGATGTTGAGTTGACCTGGGATGAAATCGAATGGTCATGGGACGAAAAAGAACTCCAAGCGGGGTATCCGATCACCTTGGGAGGTTCCCATGACGGTGTAATTTACAAAATGAATGATGGCGGTTCCGACAAAGGTGATCCTATAGACCTTGATATCGAATCAGGCCACTGGAATCCCTACGTCGATAAGGGGAGAAAAGCAAGGCTCGGCTGGATTGATTTTCTGGTCGAAAGAGATCCCAATATCTCCGTTGACATTGAATTCTATCTGGATCAT
>JBAQFX010000224.1:0-2960 GCA_049287485.1 Anaerolineales bacterium | reverse complement strand
AACCGGGCGTTTTCGGAGCAGGCCGGACACCACCTAGAATGTTGTAAATCGCCTTTCACTTTGCGGAATAATATCGAGGGAAAAATTGTGACATTATGCTTTCCTCAAATCATTATCTAGCGTTTCCAGATCAATAAGCATTGAACCCACCGCTTGACCTTCCTGGCGGGCTGTGTCAGTGAATCCCGCTCTAGCAAAGTAAATATAGTACACCTGCCACCCATCGCTCGGCACGACCTTCGATGCTTTATCCACCAGCTCACGGATCACCGAGCGTCCGACCGCATCTACTCCCCACTTACACTCGCCTAGCAAGATGGCTTTGTCGTGCCAGTTGACGGCTACTACGTCCACCTGGGAGTCCGCAGACCAATGGCTGCCGACCACCTCTGGAAGCATTGGCAGTTTGCCAGCCCGTGCTTGCACCAATACCCACTCTCGACACAGGTCCTCGAAGGTGGTCATTCCCACGAAGGCGCGAAACTGATCAGAAATTCGTCCCCAGAGAATTTGGCTTAGTTCCTGTTCTACCAGTTCGGCATTGGGAGCTATGAAGCGGAAGTAAAAGCGCAAGTAGGGATCAATCAAATGGTACTGGCTGGTTTTGGTGCTCTTGCGTCGCTCCGGAGGCGTGGTTGCCGGAATGTGGCGTTTGACGAGATGCAGCTCTTCTAATTGCTTGAGATAGGGGCTCAGATAAGACGAGGAGACACCTAACGTGTTGCCGATTTCTTGAGGCGTCCTATTTCCAACTGCGATGCTCTTCAATACAGCCTCGTACGTCTGCGTTTCGCGGCGGATCACGTCACCGATCAAGAAGAAGGGCTCGGTGCGGAAAATGCTCGTGCGCCGCATGAAGAGCTCGCGGATGTTCTCGGTGAGTGATCGCCGTTCGTCAAAGCGCTCCAGGTAGGCCGGCACTCCGCCTGTCACTGCATATACGGCTACTCGTTCGGCCGCCGTATAGCGCGGTAAGAAATCACTCAATGCTGAAAAGGGGAGCGGATCAACCGGAAGCTGCGCCGTGAAGCGTCCGTATAGCGGGGATTGGTATCCCATTAAGTCAACCATCATACCAATGTGGGAGCCGGATAGCACGATGGTGATGTTGCTGTCCTTGAACAGGTGGTCCCACGCGGCTTGCAGGTGGGAAGCCAGGGAGGAATCCGATTCGTTTGCGTAGGAGAACTCGTCCAGGATCAGGATCATGGGCTGGTCGCCGATCAGTTGGACGGTAGTTTCAAAGGCGTCTTCCCATGTGTCGAAGCGAGGCACGGCCTGGCTCTCAGGGTGCGCCCAGCGCTACACTGCACGCATGAACCCCAGGCGCAGCTGGGCCGGAGTATCTCTGTTGGCCACCCAGTAGATATATGGTTCACCGGAATGCTCGACCCAATTGAGCAGGAGAGTGGTTTTGCCCACTCGCCGGCGGCCGTAAACCAGGATGAATTGCGCACCACGTTTGGAGATGATTCGATTGAGTTCTTCGAGTTCGCTGGAACGTCCGATAAATTTATTCATTTATAATACTTTCTAAGCAGTTTATTATAAACTGCTTAGATTATATCACGAATGAAAAATATCAGGATTGATCTTGGAGTTGACCCACAGATGTGAATTGTTATTTATTTCATATCTAACAGATATTGGCTTCTGGTTTATGTCACGAGCCTTGCAGCACCTGTAAAATTTCATCCTCCCGATACAGGCGCTTATGCGCCTGGCTACAGACTACTCTCAGGTGACCGATTTCTTCCGACCTTTCCACATAACATTACGCTGTTCGGTATGGGACATCTACGATCTTGATGCAGGGATTAAACGGCTCAAGTCTATTGGCATCACTATAATTCAGATTACTGGTTTGATTTTTACAATGGTGCATGGATAATGTAATTTTTATCAAGCTGGGAGATATGCCATCTGGACTCCCCTGGCAGCTTCGATCAATTGGCTGTCGAACGATGCCAGTGTAACCGGCATCCCTAGGGTCTCCTGCCAGATCAGCGCACAGGCTAGGTGGGTGGCGTCATACCCTCTCAGGTCATGCTCAACAGCCAGGGCATCGCCGCGCACCACCGTATTCTCGGTGATCGGTAAGCGATGGAAGCTTTCCCACTCCGAGCGGAACTGGCGCAGTGCAGCAAGGGATTCATCCGGTGTGATGAGTTTCATCCGACCAGCACGTGCAATCGCTGCAGCGACCTCGACCCGGGTGATCAATCCAGTCACTACCATATCGGCTGCCTTAATCCAGGCGTTGACGTCCAGCGAAGCCTTTTCCTGGATATAGCGTTTGACCAGCGCACTGGCGTCCAGGTACAGGATTATTCGCGCATCTCCACCAGGAGATCCGAGACCTGTTGCTCGCTGCGGTTTACAGCCGCAGGCATGACAGGTTTCAGTTTCTGGCCGTTCCAGGCGACCAACCCGGCATCCTGCAAAGACTTGAGCCGTTCATCCAGGGGCTGGTCTATCGGTGACAAGCGACCGACCGGACGCCCATGATCGGTGATAATGACCGTCTGCCCCTGGCTGACCTGGCGTAAGTACTTGCTCAAACGTGCTTTAAGATCCCGAACGCCGACCCGCATTTCACCCATACTATCACCTCCAATTGTGACTATATTATACCAATAATGGTCACATAATGCAATGCGATGTGCTTCCTTGTTGGCAAGTTAAGGATAGTTGTATTGGATGGCTTATTAGGTAACCTGGCCGGAACTACATCTTAGCCTGTGGGAAGACATGGGTATCCCCATTGAGCTGCGTTGATTCATCAAAAGAGTGGATCACATCACCCGAGCGGATAACCTGCCGGTGGTGGATTGTCTTTCACCCATGGTTGGAACCAGGATTGGTCGAATTGGATCACCTGCACCAGCAAATTACGTTTCTGTGTGAAGAATACATACACTTCCTGAGTCTGCTTATTGGTCTGGTGAATGGCCTCGTCC
>JBAQFX010000223.1:0-8896 GCA_049287485.1 Anaerolineales bacterium | reverse complement strand
TAGGGGCACGATATATCGTGCCCCTACTGTTGCTCTCGGCAGGCATCATCCTGGTCTGTGTGGTGGGGGCGTATTTCACCTACAACCGGCGTGACCTATATATATAAGTTTTCGGGAAACCCCTTGTGGGCATAATTAAAAAAGTGGTCGGGATCAACGATCCCGGCCCTTTGTTTTTAATTTGGCCAGGTTCGATTTACGGTGAATGATGATTTCTAACCGCGTGTCTCTATGGATGGCCCAGTAATAAAGCAATTACATATAGAAAGCTCGATATGACTATCACTACCAGCATCGCCACCAGGGTGATCCTGCCATACCAAGTATTAGGCCATAGATTTTTTGGCTTGCCGTTGGCTTTACGATTCTCATTCCCGTAATTTATCTCCTCGGTCTCCATTGGCTTAGGCGCTTCTGGCAGGTCAAGGGGAACTTCCACGCGTTTTTTGCACCAATCGCAGATGACGGTCAGCTGATCCTCGAACACCTCCTCATAATAGTATTCATCTTCGTCGAGTAAATCATACTCATCGATCAATTCATCGATTTTGGGATAATCGATCATTCCTCCGCACGCCGGGCATTCGAATTGTCGTGCCATCTATGTAATTATACTTCCGCCTCATTTTTCAACCTTCATCAGCTTCTGAATATTGATGATTGCTCTTTTCTCCATCCATCATCCTGGTCTGCGTGGTGCTGGCGTATTTCACCTACAATCGTCACGATTTGTATATATAAGGATGTAAGAATATACAGCTGGATCATTTGAAAACGATAACCACAGGCGTAGGGGCACGATATATCGCGCCCCTGCATTACATTAATACCTATGATGAAGGCAATCTTTAGCCCGTAAACCTATACAGTCTACTTCAAATTTACATGCATAAAAACCACCCTGAATCCATGACCACCGGCGGTTTCTGGCAGTTTTTCCACTTGTTTTGGTGGGTAAATTATGCAATAATGATTTTAGAAAACAAGCCACGAGGGTTGTAGGAGCATGCCATGTCTCGCTTTTTTCACTCCCTGTTTACTCGCTTCTTGCCTTGGGTGACTCTCACCCATGCCCTGGCGTTCATCCTCTTCTGGCTGACCAACAGCCTGTTCTACACCAGCACCAACGATTACCTAGCCGACATGCTGGGCATGCATGCAGACTACGTCAGCCTGCTGATTGGCGCCTCAACTCTCATGGCTGTGTGGAGCCTCGTGCGGGGCATATTGAGCCTGCCTAGCAGGGTTCATAAACCGGCGACCGTTTTCACCTGGATCTATAGCATCATCTCGTTTATCTATGTAGCCTTCTTCTATGGCAGCTTCTGGCTGCTGTTCCGTGAGTCGCCTGTGCAGCTGGTGCGCATCGGGCACCTCATCGGTTATTTCCGGCTTATTCTGGATGCGCTGCTGCTGCTGGGCCTCGCCCTGCTGGTGGCATTCCTGCTCAGGTCTATCTTCAAAAAGAACCTCCAGGCCGGTGAGCGGCTGAATTGGCCGGCGCTCATACTCTTACTGGTGACGTATGGCGTGCTATGGGGTCTGCCACTGGTCATCCCACCAGGTTCGGTGGTGAGGGGTAAATTGCCGGATAAACCCCTGATCATTGCCCATCGCGGCGCCTCCATGCTGGCGCCTGAAAATACGCATATTTCCGCAGAGCTGGCCGCCAGCCTCGGCGTCTATGGCCTGGAGACTGATATCCAGGTCAGCCAGGATGGCGGGCTGTTCCTGATGCATGATGACACCCTCGACCGTACCACTAATGTTGCTTCCGTCTTCCCGGGGCGTCAGGCGCAGCCTGCCGGGGATTTCACCCTGGCGGAGATCAGCCAGCTCAACGCCGGGACCTGGTTTGTGGAGCAGGACCCGTTCCACGCCATCCGCAACGGTCTGGTTACGCCCGAGCAGGTCGCCGAATACCGGCAGCAGGGGGTGCCGCTGCTGTCCGACTGGCTGGAGGTCGTCCGCACCCACCAGTTGAGCTTCATTTTCGACCTCAAGCCGTTGCCTGAAGGTCACCCGTACGCCGCCTCCTTCTTTGAGCTGGCCTTCGACCAGATCCACCAGGCAGGCATCGACCGGCAGGTGTGGTTCCTGGTGGATCCGGAGCAGCTGCAAGCCGTACACAACCTGGCCCCACAGATGATCCGCGCTTATGGTGCCGACTACCAATCTCCGCCCACGCTGGCTGACCTCACCGGGGCCGGCTACCAGCTGGTCAACGTCGAATATGGCATAGGCCCCCAGTGGATCGCCGAGTATCAGTCAGCCAACCTGTGGGTCAACATCTACACGGTGGACGAGCCCTGGCAGTTCTCGCGCCTGTGGCTGCTGAACGCCGATTCGCTCACCACCAGCAATGCCGGAGTGATGTCTTCCCTGGAACGACCCATCTTCAGCCTGCCTTACCGCCAATACCTCCTGCTGTGGGGCGTGGCGGGACTGGTGGGCCTGGCGCTGATCGGCGGGCTGGTCTACCCGCTGGTCAGACAGCGTCCACCCTTCAGCTGAGGCCATGCTGAGCTAAGTTTAAATTTACCAATTAGAGACTTGCCTGTATAGCTGAAATAGCGCAGTAGCCATCTCCCCGCTCCGTGCGTGATTTGCTCCTTGCTGAAGGCTGATAGCTGATGGCTGATTGCTGCCCTTAATGCTCCAGGATCTGCGACAGGAACAGCTTGGTGCGGTCCTCCTGCGGGTTCCTGAAGATCTGGTCGGGCGTGCCACTCTCCACGATCATACCCTCGTCGAAGAAGTACATACGCTGCGCCACCGCTCGGGCGAAGCCCATCTCGTGGGTCACCACCAGCATGGTCATGCCACTTTTCGCCAGGCTGATCATGGCATCCAGCACTTCCTTGATCATCTCGGGGTCCAGGGCGGAAGTGGGCTCATCAAACAGCATGATCTTGGGTTGCATGGACAGGGCGCGGGCAATCGCTACGCGTTGCTGCTGCCCGCCGGAGAGCTGCCCGGGGAATTTCTGCGCCTGCTCGGGGATGCCCACCTGCTCTAAAAGTTGCATGGCCACTTGCTCGGCCTGCTCCTTGCTCCACTTACGCACCCAGATAGGCGCCAGGGTGATGTTTTGCAACACCGTCAGGTGGGGGAACAGGTTGAACTGCTGGAACACCATGCCGATCTCGCTGCGCACGCGCTCAATATTACGCACATCATGCGAGAGCTCAATGCCATCCACGATGATCGTGCCGCGCTGGTGCTCCTCCAGGCGGTTGAGCGTGCGGATGAAGGTCGATTTGCCCGAGCCGGAGGGGCCAAAGATCACCACCACTTCACCTGGCTGCACTTCCATGTTGATGCCCTTCAAGGCGTGGAAGTTATCGAACCACTTGTGCACGTCCCGGGCAATGACGATCGGCTGGCTGTTTGGGTTCTGTTCGCTCATGCTTGCCTCGTTCCTAACGCTCACCCACGCCCAGTGCTTTCTCTAGCTGCAGGCTGGCGTACGACATAAAGTAGCTGAATATCCAGAAGATCACGGCAATAAATAGGTAAACTTCCATTTGCAGGCGCACGAAGGCCGGGTTCAGGTTCAAGACTGCGTTCCCAATGCCCAACAGGTCGTTGATGCCCACGATATACACCAGGGTGGTGTCCTTGAACAGGGAGATGAACTGCCCCACGATGTTAGGGATCACCAGGCGCAGTGCCTGTGGGAGCACGATCAGTGACGTGATATGGACATTTTTCAACCCCAATGCTTTGGCAGCCTCCACCTGGCCCTGCGGAATGGCCTGCAAGCCGCCGCGCACGTTCTCCGCAGTGTACGCTGCGCTGAAGAAGACGATGCCCATCAGGGCACGGATCACCCGGTCGATGCGAGCTTCGGTGGGCAGGAACAGCGCCAGGATGATCGAGAACATAAAGAGAATAGTCACCAGGGGCACACCGCGCACCACCTCGATGAAGAAAATCGAAAACCACTTAACCACCGGCAGGGAGGAACGCCGGCCCAGTGCCAGCAGCACCCCGAAGGGGAAGGACAGCAAGATGCCTCCCACCGAGAGCAGCAGGGTGATCAATAGCCCACCCCACACCGTGGTGGGCACTTTGGGCAGGATGGTGGAGTTACTAAAGCCTGGCAGGATCACCAGAGGGATCAACAATAATGCCACCAACCATAATGCAGCCACATGGCTGCCTTTGATCGCCTTAAGCCTGCCAATGCGGTAGCCCAGGTAGATCAGGAACGGGTTCACCAGCATGAAGCCGCGGATGGGTAACGTGATGGTGGCTGTATCCAGGGGGAAGATCGCCAGGACGGTGAGGATGACACCCAGGAAGATGGCAAACGGCCTGACGTAGCGCTTCCACACACCCCAGCTCATTCCCACCAGGAAGGTGATCATCAGCAGGCTGATGCCCGTCCGCCACAGTTCCTCACGCGGGTACTGCCCCACCAGGTACAGCAAGGGTGCCACGGTGATCGGGCGCCAGTCTGCCTGGGTGAATACCCAGCTGACCGCGCTCACCAGGGCAAAGAAAACCACCGTGGCACCGGTGATGGTCAGCAGGCTGTTGTACCAGGTGCTGAACAAGTTTCTACGTATCCATTCCAGGGCGCCGGGTGGTAAGGGAGGGGCGGTTTCTTGTGAGAGGGCTGCCATTTTATCGCTCGAGGTTATCTTTCGATAAATTGCACGCGCTTATTGTAGATATTGAGCACCAGCGAGGTGAGCAGGCTGATGGCCAGGTAGGTAGCCATGATCAGGATGAATACCGGCACGGCCCGTCCAGCCTGGTTGATGGTGACCTTACCGATAGCGAACAGCTCCTGGTAGCCGATGGCCAGGGCCAGGCTGGAGTTCTTAGTCAGGTTCAGGTACTGGCTGATCAGTGGCGGGATGATCACCCGCAGCGCCTGGGGGATGATGATCAGCATCAGCACCTGCGAGGAGCTCAAGCCCACGGCCTTGGCGGCCTCAATCTGCCCCTTATTCACCGCCTGGATCCCCGCCCGGATGACTTCGGCAATGAAGGCGGAAGTGTACATAGCCAGGCCGATGAGCAGTGCGGTGAATTCGGTGGTGAGGCGCAAGCCACCCTGGAAGTTGAAGCCTTGCAAGGCGGGCACGTTTAGGCTCACTGGGTGACCTCCCGAGGCAAACCAGCCGATGAGCGGCACCACCACCAGCACCGCCAGACTCACCCGGCCAAAGTATGTTTCCTTGCCTTTCACTTCGCGAATACGCCGCAGCACCACCCAGGTGATGATCGCCAGGATGAATCCTGCCACGAGCATGATGGCGAATAACATTCCGCCTGGCTCCAGACGCGGCCAGGTGAGGTAAAAGCCGCGCTGGTTAATATAGATAAATTCTGGGATGGCGATGCTCTCCTTCACCGCCGGGAGCTTGGTAAAGACGCCGAAGTACCACAGGAACAGCAGCACCAGCAGGGGGATATTGCGGTGGAACTCGATGTAGGCCAGGGCGATCTTGCTGATCAGCCAGTTGGTGGACAGGCGCATCAGACCGATGATGAAGCCCAGCAGGGTGGCAAACAGGATGCCTGCCGCCGATACCACCAGGGTGTTGATCAATCCCACCAGCACCGCCCGGCCAAAGGACATGGTCGAATCGTAGGGGATGAACGATTCTTTGATGGGGAAGCCAGCCGCTTCTTTCAGGAAGCCGTAGGTCAGTGGCATGCCGCGCTGCTGGGTGATGACCAGGAAATTATCGATCAACCAGTACAGGAAGCCGAAGACCACCAGCGAAGAGATGACCTGCGCCACCGCCTTGAGGGCGCGCTCATCCCGCCAGATGGGGATCTTCTTTTTCAGGATCTCCTCGCCTACCATTGTTTCTTCACCTGGTGCTGGCGATGGGTATGCAATCTGCTAAAACGACTGCACACCCAGGCCAGGTGGTTCGAAATTACTTAATCGGTGGAGCGTACATCAGGCCACCGTTGGTCCACAGGTTGTTCAGCCCGCGGTCCAGAACGAAGGCCATGCCATTGGCGCCAAAGTAGCGGTCGTAGATCTCGCCATAGTTACCCACGGCAGAGATGGCCTTGGCCAACGAATCGGCTGAGAGGCCCAGGGCGGTGTAGCCCCAGTCGGACTCGCCTTCTGCACCCAGCATGGCGCGCACGTCAGCGTTCTCGCTAGACTTCATCTGCTCGACGTTGGCGGAGGTAATGCCTTTCTCCTCAGCATTGATCAGCCCCCAGATGACCGTCTTGACGATATCCAGCCACTGGTCGTCACCGGTGGGCACCGCCGGGGTGAGCGGTTCCTTGGAGATGGTCATGGGCAGGATGACGTGGTCTTCAGGGTTCTGGAAGCCCGCCCGCACAGCAGCCAGCTGAGACTTGTCACTGGTGGCCACGTCGCAGCGCCCTTCCTCATAGGCGCCATAAACAGCCGAGGTCTCTTCAAAGGTGACCGCCTCATAGGTCAGCCCGGCATCGCCGAAGGCGGTGGCCAGGTTTTTCTCTGTGGTGGTGCCGGTGGTCACGCACACCGTGGCGCCATCCATGTCTTCCAGGGTGTTGATGCCGCTATCCTTGCGCACCAGGAAACCCTGGCCATCGTAGAAGGTGATCCAGGTGAAGTTGCCCCATTCGGCATCGCGCTTGGAGGTCCAGGTCATATTGCGGGTCACCAGGTCCACCTCGCCGGTCTGCAGCACAGGTCCACGGTCGGCGGCGGTGATGGGCACGGCCTCGATGGCCTCTGGGTCACCCAACACGGCCGCGGCCACGGCACGGCAGAAATCGATGTCGAAGCCCACGTTGCGCCCGTTTTCATCCAGGTAGCCGAAACCGAGCAGCTCGGTGTGCACGCCGCACACCACCTTACCGCGTGCCTGGATGGCTGCCAGGGTCTCACCATAACCGGCCGGCTTGATCACTTCCGGGGGCATGGCGGTGCTTTCCACCGGCACGGTGACGATGACCGTCTTGATCACTTCAACGGTTTGCACTGGTGCATTTGTATCTCCTGTGGCGGCCGTGGGGGTGGCTTTCACCCCGCAGGCAGTCGCCAGCAGGCTGAAGGCGATTAAAAGACTGATTACCAGAAATAGCTTTCGGGACATGTTTCTCTCCTCTTTTATTTGTTTTGGTTTGGTCCTACAACAATGCTGCTTTTGGGTTGTGATTGGGCTAGAGTGTTGCACCTCCTTTCGCATCGTCCAACCTGACGGCTCTGATCCATGGTTGATTTAAGCGCTTAATGCTACTTACGCTTGAATGGCGAACTATGCTCATGCACGCATGGATTGCGCAGCTAAGGAAGGGTGAGTAGGAGCGGATGCGCTGCGCCTGTGCTCCAATTATAGAGGAAAATGCGCATAAGACAAGGTTTATTTCTCGTCTTCCCTGCGGCAATTAGCGAGAAAGTATTAGAAAAATAGGCTTACGCAGGGAGCGTAGCCCCTGCGTAAGCCTATTTTTCGAAGATTTCCCCTCCCCCGTGGCTGAAAAGCCAATGGGGGAGGGGTCAGGGGTGGGGGTGTGAGTAAATACATTACCCACAAGAGGTTTGTTAGAAATTCGCATATCGAGAAGAGCACTTGATACAGGATATTTTAAGATTTCTCATCAAAGCCTGAGTCAACGAAAAATGAACTGCCGCCGATATAGACGATGAAAGATCAGTAAAAATTGTTCCATAAACAGGGCTAAAAACGGAAAAAATGGCATTTATTTTAATCTTTAACAGACTGTTTAGAGGACATGTCTTTGATAATATGATACAAGGAGATCTTTTAATCGCGGCTATTATTCGCCGGCAGGCAAATGATCCCCATTGATCAGGGTCTTCACCTGACGGTTTGCTTAAACCGTTATGGGTCCTCGTCTTCATCCAACATGATCATCATGGATTTTCGCATCGCAGATAAGCACTATGGAAAATAAATTCTCTGAATGGCTCATCAATGAATTAAATCAAAGAAATTGGACTCAAAAAGAACTGGCGAAAAGGTCAGGGCTTAACCCCTCCACGATCAACTATATGATTAAGCATCGGCGTGGGTTGGGCCTGAAATCTGTGAACAGGTTGGCTCAGGCGCTGGGGATTCCGGAAGAGCTGATCATCGATAAATATGAAAATAATAAAATCAGCAGGGAATCGAGCGATCTTGTTTCCAGGGCCTACTACGTCTTGCGGGAGCTGCCGCTGCGCGATAAGGAAGAGGTGCTGGCATTCATCTATTTGAAGCGCCAGCTGGCTGAAGAGCATGGGGAGTATGAAAAGCCGGACTGATCCATGATAAACAAAAATAACTGAAATCCAGGAGAATATATGGCGTTCTCACCTGAGGTGATTAAACAAGCCTGGATTCGTTCAGGCGGTCGTTGTGAATGCAGCAAAATTTCTCATGCCCATGATCGGAATTTGTGCTCAAACGAGTTAGTTTTTGAAAATCAAGGCAGAGATGGGAAAGGCGCCTGGATTGCTCATCGTATCAATATCAATGGCGATGATAGCCTTTCCAATTGTGAGATCCTGTGCTGGCAATGCCAGAAGATAACCCAGATTTTTGATAGCTAGGGTTTTCATGTCAGAACAATCAATAGATAGAGGTTATACCTAATAGGAATAATTAAAAATAACTGTATTTCACAAACTATGGAGGGGAAAAACATCAAAATATGATCCGTTAAAAAATATCGATAACGAGATCAGTTTGGTGAAGAGCGGGTCTGGATGTTCTCGGTTCTGCTAACATTCAGAAAGGCTGAGAAGGTGAAGGTAAACCAAGGTATAAAGGATGTATGAGGTATATAAGCTGCTTATTGTATCCCACCGAGTAGCTAGCTAGTGGGTCAGTTGGCATGAGCCTTGCCATTTTTGGACAAGATTGATCCTGGGCCGCAACGATCGGCGCACACAAGCACCCGAACCGCCTAAAGCCTG
>JBAQFX010000222.1:0-2790 GCA_049287485.1 Anaerolineales bacterium | reverse complement strand
GGAAATGGGGACTGCCCTATTTGCCTACGGTAGGTATGTTTGAACCGGGCTCCGGGCAAACCCCAGCGCAGGTAGCCTGGCATATGGTGCTGCCAGTAGCCACGCTATCCTTTGGTTTTATTGCAGGATACAGCCGCTATATTCGCAGCGCCATGTTAGAAACCCTTGGACAGGATTACGTTCGTACCGCTAAAGCTAAAGGTTTACCACGACCTGAGGTCATTTATGTCCACGCCCTCAAGAATGCTGCCTTACCCATTGTCACTCTTGTTGCCTTAGATTTACCTTTTTTACTTGGTGGAGCCATTGTTACCGAGCGTATCTTTGGCTGGCCTGGCATGGGTCGCTTATTCCTGGATCACGTCGAACGCTCAGATACCGCAGTAGTGATGGGAATCATGATGATGATCGCTTTCGCTGTGATTATCTTTCAGATCATTGCTGATATAACCTACGCCTGGCTTGACCCTCGCATCCGCTACAAATAACTAAAAAACATGACTGACTCTTCACTTGAACAACTAAAACCTGGCGTCGCCAGCCTACTACCAGACGAACTGGAAACCCCGCCGCTGTCACTCGGACAACTTACCTGGCGACGTTTTCGACGTCACCGAATGGCGATATTCGGGATAGTAGTCTTGGTTCTTATCGTGATCTACGCTTTTGGCGGTATGCTGGTTTTCAGCGAAGCAGATGCCAACCGCACCGAAACTGGTAACGCCCTGCATGCACCCACCCGAGAGCATCCCTTTGGTACCGATACCATCGGACGCGATATCCTCGCCAGGACCATTTATGGAGGTCAGATTTCTATCTTGATCGGATTAACCGCCATGCTGGTTGAGGTCGTTTTTGGGGTCGCCATCGGAGCAATAGCGGGTTATTTTGGTGGCTGGCTAGATAGTGTATTAATGCGCATCACCGAGGCAGTTCTGGTCGTTCCACAAATTTTCTTGCTACTGGTGATGGCACGATATTTCTCTCAATCTATTCCCAATCTCAAATTCTTAGGGCGCACCTTTAGCGGCAGTGTACTGGTGATTATTTTTGTAATTGGTATCACCTCTTGGCCTTATCTTGCCCGTATCGTTCGGGCACAATTTCTCACCGTGAAAGAAAATGACTTTATCCTTGCCGCACGTGCCACTGGCACATCCACCCGGGATATTATTTTCCGCCATATTCTCCCCAACAGCTTTGCCCCGATCATCGTTTCTGCTACGCTGAGTGTTGCTGCTGCCATCACTCTGGAAGCCTACATCAGTTTCTTGGGTCTTGGTGTTCGTCCACCAACCGCCACCTGGGGCAATATGCTGGAGGGTGCGTATAATTATATAGATACCGCCTGGTGGTTGTGGTTCTTCCCAGGGTTACTCATTGCATTGATTGTGTTAAGTATTAATTTCCTTGGAGACGGGTTGCGTGATGCGCTCGACCCGCACAGCCGATCAGCTTAATCAAAGGATAACACTGCGCATGAACCAGGAACGAATATTAGAGGTAAAAGATCTATGCACTCGTTTCCACATCGCCGAGGGTACGGTATATGCGGTTAATGGCGTATCATTCCATCTGAACCAAGGCGAAGCAATTGGCGTGGTAGGCGAGAGCGGGTGTGGAAAATCGGTCACCATGATGTCCATCTTGAGGCTGATCCCTATCCCCCCCGGTGAGATCGCCAGAGGGCAAGTATTCTACAACCAGGAGGATCTGTTGAAATTAAGCGAAGCAGAGATGGAGCATATCCGCGGTAAAGATATCGCTATGGTCTTTCAGGACCCTATGACCGCTTTTAACCCGGTGCTGACCATTGGTCGTCAACTTGGTGAGCCGCTACGTGTCCATCTCGGGCTGGATAAAGAGATAATTCGACAGCGCTCTTGCGAGCTGCTTGACCAGGTGGGCATTTCCGATACAGAGCGTTGTCTGGATGAGTATCCGCACGAATTCTCGGGTGGGATGCGACAGCGGGCTATGATCGCCATGTCGCTGGCTTGCTCGCCATCGATCCTTATTGCAGATGAGCCCACTACCGCCCTGGATGTGACCATCCAGGCGCAGATTGTCGAGTTGGTTCAACACATCCGCCAGCAGATGAACATGGCTGTGATTTGGATCACCCACGACCTGGGGGTTATAGCTGAAATTGCCGAGCGGGTGCTGGTGATGTACGCTGGCTTTATCGTCGAAGAAGCCCAGGTGGATGACCTATATGATGATCCTCGTCACCCCTACACCCAGGCACTGCTGGCTGCCCTGCCTCGCATCGATCAACGTCGTGAGAAACGTTTGCAATCCATCCCCGGCGCGCCTCCCAATCTACTAGTAGCCCCCAAAGGTTGCCCATTTGTACAACGCTGCCAGTTTGCCTTCGATCATTGCCGGGTTGAGATGCCACCACTCCTCCAGGTCGGGCTGAATCACCGTGCTGCCTGTTGGCTGGATGTAACCACCGGCGAGGCAAGCTAAAATCAGGAGAGAACCCTTGGCTGACGCTTTACCTGTACCTATCCAAACTACCCCACCACTTGTGGAAGTACACCAGCTAAAAAAACATTTTCCCATTCGCCAGGGACTGATCTTCGAACACCAGATTGGTTCAGTTAAAGCTGTCGATGGAATCTCCTTCTCGATTCAATCCGGTGAAACCCTTGGCTTGGTGGGCGAGAGCGGTTGTGGTAAGACTACTGCTGGTCGCACGATCTTGGGGCTTTATCCGCCCACAGCCGGGGATGTGATCATCTCAGGTATCTCCTTGAAAAATGCAAATAAAGAGCAGATGAAGTC
>JBAQFX010000221.1:0-4596 GCA_049287485.1 Anaerolineales bacterium | reverse complement strand
ATCCTTGACGAAGCAGGGCGGTTGGCTGAGATGGGAATTCATGAGCTCAACCTGATCGCCCAGGATACAACCGATTATGGCTATGATCTTGGGATGAAGGATGGGTTAGCGCAACTACTTGAGAAATTGACAAAAACGATACCTGATATCCACTGGATCCGCATCATGTATGCCTACCCGGGGTATGTGACCGATCGCTTGATCGAGGTGATGGCAAATAATTCCCAGGTGGTACCCTATCTGGATATACCACTCCAGCATGCCCACCCGGATACTTTGCGTCGCATGAAAAGACCCGCTAATATGAGTTGGGTGTATCATACATTGGAAAAAATGCGGGCTGCCATGCCTGACCTGGCAATAAGAACAACTTTTATCGTGGGGTATCCCGGAGAAAGCGAAAAAGAATTTCAAACCCTGCTGGATTTTGTCGAAGAGATCCGATTTGACCGGGTGGGAACATTCCTGTTTTCTTTTGAGCCTGGTACTGCCAGCGAAGTGTTGGGTGACCCAATTCCACAGGAAGTCAAGCAAGAACGATATGATCGCTTGATGACCCTGCAACAAAGGATTTCGCTTGAGCGTAACATGAGTTTTATGGGTAAGACTTTAGACGTGTTATTTGAAGGGACAGGAGATGGGTTGTCCATGGGGCGTAGCTACCGGGATGCACCCGAGATTGATGGGTTGGTCATCGTAGAGGGCGAAGCACCTCTGGGTGAGCTTTTGCCGGTACGCATCACTGGAGCTATGGATTACGACTTGAGTGGTGTGTTGCTTGGGAAGTAACTCCGTATAAAAAACGAAGTGATTAAAATGATGAACGCCTGGGTGAGGGGGGCACCCAGACGTTCATCATTTGCAATAATAACCGATAGTATATATTTTAGCAAGGGTAAAACAGCAACTTGTTAGACAACTTTCAGCGCCCCAGGCGGGAGTCGAACCCACAACCTCGGCCTTAGGAGAGCCTCGCTCTATCCTTTGAGCTACTGGGGCTTTCGCCCGAGATTATAGCATGGAAATCTCACATAACAAATTCCCAGGTGAATTGCTCACCCGGGAATTTATGCCATTTGTTATTATTTTTACTCCACTCGTCCAGTGATAATTGCTGCTTTCACTTCTCCAATGGCCTGGGTGATCTCAATCTCACGTGGACAACATTCGGTACAGTTAAAGATGGTGTGACAACGATAAACCCCGAATTGGTCGTTTAATATCTTCAACCGTTCAGCCCCAGCTCTATCACGACTATCGAAAATGAAACGGTGAGCTGCTACAATGGCAGCCGGTCCAGCATACTGGTCACTTGCCCAGAATATAGGACATGAGGCGGTGCAGCAGGCACACAGGATGCACTTGGTAGTGTCATCAAAACGCTCACGTTCTTCGATACTTTGTAAGCGTTCTTGTGGTGGAGCTGGTTCGTCATTAACAAAATACGGCATCACTGAACGGTAGTGTGCAAAGAATTGTTCCATATCTACGATCAGGTCTTTGATTACGCGCAGACCCAGGATAGGCTCGACCGTGATTTTGTTGGTGTGGAAGTCTTTCAATAGTGCTTTACACGCCAGGTGATTCCTCCCATTAATTCGCATTGCATCTGAGCCACAGATTCCGTGCGCGCAGGATCGCCGGAAGGATAAGGTACCATCATAATATCCTTTAATGTATTCCAGCATGTCCAGGACGCGGTCTGTGGGTTCTGCTTCCAACTTGTAGGTCTCATAGTGAGGTTTCTTATCTTTTTCAGGATTAAAGCGGAAGACCTTGACTGTAACTTGCATAGCTGCCACCTCTTCTAATATACCCGTTCCTTAGGCTGATATTTAGTTATCACCACTGGTTTGTAACCTAACTCAATCTCGCCATCTGGTTTCACCCAGGCCAGAGTGTGCTTCAACCAGTTGGCGTCATCGCGCTTGGGATAATCTTCGCGTGCATGGGCGCCACGACTTTCTGTGCGCGCCAGTGCAGCAACAGTGACTAGCTCAGAAATATCAAGGAGGTTGCCCAGTTCCCAGATGTTGAACAACTCGGTGTTAAAGACTTTCCCTTGATCGTGCAATGGGATGCGTTTGTAGCGTTCCTTGAGTTCACGTATGGTTTCAAGGGCGGATTGCATGCCTTCTCCAGTGCGGAACATAGCCACATAATCCATCATGACTTCTTTCATCTTGCTGGAGATATCCAGAATTTTTTCATCTCCCTTTGCATTACGGATTGCGTTTAATTGTACTTGCGAAAATTCAGCAGGATCAGCAGGAAGGGGCTGAAAATCTGCGCCCCGCGCAAATTCAGCAGCTCGCAGCCCGGCATGCTTACCAAACACGATCAGGTCCAGGAGAGAATTGGTACCCAGGCGGTTGGCACCATGGACGGAGACGCACGCCACTTCACCTGCTGCATAAAAACCTGGCATGACGGTATTCTTCTCGTCGATCACTACTTCGCCGTACTTATTCGATGGAATGCCACCCATGGTATAGTGAGCAGTTGGTTGTACCGGCATGGGTTGAGCTAGCGGATCAACTCCAAGGTATGTGCGGGCAAAATCGACGATATCGGGCAATTTGGCAATGATCTCCTCGCCCGTCATGACATACGAGGAGCCATCTGGACGTTTACGTCCATCTATGGCTGCATATTTGTTCACCGTCTCAGGGCGGACGTCTAAATAGAGATAATTTTTCCCGTTGATTCCATTACCGGCTTTTATCTCGAGATACATTGCACGGCTGATTACATCGCGGGAGGCCAAATCTTTTACCGTGGGTGCATACCTCTCCATAAAGCGCTCACCTTTACCATTGATCAGCACACCACCTTCACCGCGCACACCCTCGGTGATCAGAATACCCAGTTTATATATCCCCGTGGGATGGAACTGGAAAAATTCCATGTCTTCCATTGGAATCCCACGGCGCATGGCGATGGCAATCCCGTCCCCGGTGTAGGCGTAGGCATTGGAAGTAATGTCCCACACGCGCCCGTGCCCACCAGTAGCAAAGATGACTGACTTGGCGTGAATAATGTGCAGTTCAGAGGTGTTGAGCTCGATTGCCACAACGCCGGCTGCTGCGCCGTTGACTACCAATAAATCTACCACCTGGAATTCATCGAAGAAATTGACGTTATTTTTCAAGCATTGCTGGTAGAGGGTCTGCAAGATCATATGCCCTGTGCGGTCAGCCGCATAGCATGCCCGCCTAACAGGTTTCCCGGTCACGTTGTTGGTATGCCCACCAAATGGTCGCTGGGCAATCTTTCCTTCCGCAGTACGTGAGAAAGGCAGTCCATTATGTTCCAGCTCATATACTGCCTGTACAGCTTCATAACACATGAATTCTATGGCATCCTGATCTCCTAAATAGTCACTACCCTTGACTGAATCATACGTATGCCATTCCCAATGGTCTTCTTCCTCATTACCCAGTGCTGCTCCCACACCGCCCTGTGCTGTACCAGTATGCGAACGAGTGGGATACAACTTGCTAATTACGGCGGTATTGGCTGTTTTTGAAGCGTAAAGAGCTGCCATTAATCCAGCCCCTCCAGCTCCAACCACGATTACATCAAATTGGTGTTTTTTCATAATGTCAGGGCTCCTCTCGCATCCGCTTTAATATGCAGAACCGAGAATCACATAGATGCCAATGATGACCATTCCCATCCAGAGCAATGCGATCAATGCCCGGAGGAATGGTTGCCAAAAGGTGTGACCAACATAATCTTCCACTATCATGCGAATGCCATTCGCCGCATGAGTGAAGGCAAAAAACAGTATCAGGTATTGCATGATCTGCCAGAAAGCGGTTGCCCACCCCACAGTTACATCGGGAATGTTGCTGTTGATGACATGATTAGGATTGGGGAAAAATGTCCAGCGTAAGACTGTGGGCAAATCCATCTGCAAACGTGCCCCCATAACCATTGCTGAG
The DNA here is from genome assembly GCA_049287485.1 of Anaerolineales bacterium. GTDB lineage: Bacteria > Chloroflexota > Anaerolineae > Anaerolineales > UBA4823 > FEB-25. The sequence goes on along the minus strand of JBAQFX010000221.1, from coordinate 649 downwards.
CTGAGTCCAATCAACGCCAACAGGATGATTCCCAATCCAGAGATACGCGTAAACAGCCACATCAAATAATCCAGATTAATGCCACGATTTGGAACATAACGAGGTCGCATATCTATCTCTCCTCAACCTTTACCCACCCGAAAGGGCCTTAGACACGATCAAGTAAACAGTCAGCACATAGATTGGGGTAAATACCGCCCATAACAAGTAAACAGCTTCGCGTTCATATTTGAGAAACTTCGGCCAAATATCGAGGACGGCTACGCGGAACCCATTTAAAGCGTGGAAAATCACACAAAAAACAACCAGGATTTGGAACCACCAGGATTCATAGATAATATTAATTGTTGTCCCCCATGTTCCTAATACCTGCTGCATTGAAAAAGAAGCCGCAACGTGAAATCCTATAAATAGAATAATCCCCATGGCGGTAAGACGGTGGAGTGCAAAAGCATAATAAGGAGTGCTCCCCTTATAAAGCCAGCCTTTTAAGCCGGTGTACTTGCCATAAGCCATGTTCTCCTCCTCAGCTCTCGTAAGAATATCGGAAAACGGATTTCTTAATTATCCCATTTGTCTTACAATAGGGAAAAGTGATAAAACTCATGGATTATTAATATTACTTATCCTTATCATCACACCACTATTT
>JBAQFX010000220.1:0-2171 GCA_049287485.1 Anaerolineales bacterium | reverse complement strand
CTCTAATGCCCGTCAACCTCCTTGCCTTTTCCAGCAAATCGTCTTCTAAATTCAGCGTTGTCCTCATAAATTCTCCCCCCAACGGTATTCATTTATGTATATATCAGGATGCATTAATCATATGCATTTGTCAATGTCTTTCATGAGACGCACGTCTACGGCCGCGTTGGTTAGATAGGCGGGTCGGCCTTTCCCTGATCTTCCGCAAATTATAGGTCCCAACCCCTATGAATAATAATATGTTGCATTTGAACCAACGTCCCATTTTCCCGCCAGGCTTCAAAGGGCGCCCTCTATACCCTCAGTGAAATCCGGAGTCGCAACAGATGCGGAACTGTCCATTGCCGCCTTTACTATAGTAAACGTCTTAAGTAAGGTGACATAATGAGAGCACCTTCTTAGGCTTCCAGCCCTGTGACCGTGTAAAGATAGCAGCTGTCAGTTCTTCAAAGCTTTCATAATAGGTATTCGTGGTCTCTTCGTAACGCATCGTTCTCCACAGGATCTCCTGAGCGTTGAGTCGGGGATGGTATTTGGGGATATAGTGGATCATCAAGCGAATGTTCTTAAAGAGAAAACGGTCAACTTTCGCGCCCTTGTGCCAGCGGGCTTGGTCTACCCAAAGATCAATCAGATTCCTCCGGTATCGGCGCAGGATGGTTTTGAGCATCGACAGGAATCCATCGGTATTCCCCTTGGGCTGTCGGATCATACCGTGCTTGCCCGCCACCGGGTTGACCCAACCGAATACATTCACCCGTTTATGATGCTGGCTCCTCGTCCAGACCACAGGCTGTTGCCCTCTTTTCGTCCATACCCTCCCGAGTTTGGGATGGAGGCAGAAACCGGCTTCATCCGAAAACAAGATCAGTCGCTTGCCCCTACTTCTGCGAAGGCTGAGGAGTTTTTTTTAATGTCTGCCGAAACTCCTTCACACCTTCTTCCGTGGCTTGAACATACCGGTAGATCGGCTGACGCAACGAAAACCCTAATTGCCGAATCCACCGTTGGGCTTGCCTCACCTGCAGATGCACCCCGTGGACCCGCTCCAGATACTCTGCCACGACCACTCCATCCCACCGGTTCCGCTTCAAGCCCAACGAACGGGGACTCTTCTGTAAAACTTTGTCTAAGGCTTGTTGGACCTCGGTGCCCAAACGGGGAGGACGCCCAGACCGCTGCACCTCTTGCAACCCCTCAACCCCTTGGACATTTATCCTCTGGACCCACTTCACCACACTCCACCGGGTCAAGCCGAACAACTTGGCGATCTTGGTTGACTTCCATCCTTCCAGCAATAGGAGCATGGCAGCAATCCGTAGTCCAATCCATGCCCCAGGAACCCTTTCCGCCATTCTTAAAAGAGATTCCCGGGTCACTGCCTTGTTGGTTATTCCCAGAGCTTTCATGCTATCCCTCCCGAGATTTTTTTTCGAGAGGAATTATACATCAAAAAGAAATATATGTCTACTTATTTATGACGTTTACTATAGTTCGGGTCAAAATGCCAGGATTTTGGGAGAGTTGTTAAATCAGAGAGATGTCGTTGCCAATAAATTGTCTCTGGACAGTTCTAACAAAAGGGATGAGATGAACTATTCCTTTTGGATAAAATGGTCTCTGGCGATTACAGTCATCGCATTAATCCATTCATTTACCCTTACTATTTCCCCTACGGTTTGGCCGGATGAGGTAGATATAATTGATTATGGGCGTGTAGCCCTGCAGCCGAATACCGAGTGGTCAATTAATTGGCAAGAAGAAGATCGTCCTCGATTGATGTTATCATATCTTGGACCAATTCTACAGGAGTGGGCTTTTCAATTTTCGGGTGAATCGCTGGTTGGCCCTAGAGCAATATCCCTTATAGGCGCTCTGGCAGCGGCCACAATTGCGGTAGGTTGGCTGAGGTCTCGGGGGACCTCTGCCTTTAAGGCTGGTTTGTTGGGTCTCATATTTCTTTTGGACCCGCTCTTCACTCAGAGTTATCGTGGAGCGCGTGTGGATGGTTGGGCAATGGCTTTAGGTCTGGGGGCTTGTTGGGTGCTTAGTCGGACATCATGGCGCATTCAAAATGGGCGGACATATCATGGAATGGTTTTACTGGCTGGCGCTCTGGATTTGCTAGCTTTTTTTGTTTGGCCGTCCGCTGTGATGTTATTTCCGCTGGC
>JBAQFX010000219.1:0-4729 GCA_049287485.1 Anaerolineales bacterium | reverse complement strand
CTCCCAGGAACAGCTGTCGGTTTCTTTTTTTACCTCCCTAAAAGCTATTTTTCGCAGTTGGTTGGTATTTGAAGCCACTAAACAAGTAGGTTTTGGTTATTAAAAACAAGTTTTTTCAGGAAAGTCATTAATTATTCCGTTTTTTTATTCATCTTCAAAATTAGTTGAGAATTACTCGTTATGGTAGAATGTGACGCATGAAACGCTGGCAATTCTGGTTGGGGTTATTAATTAGTGCCGCATTTTTATACTTGGTTCTAAGAAAAATTGATTATTCTCAACTCTGGCAGGTATTGAAAACTGCTAACTATTGGTGGCTCGTCCCCGGCGTTGCTGTGTACTTTGTCGCTCTATGGGTACGTTCCTGGCGTTGGCATTACCTGTTACGACCTTTAAAAGCCATTCCCACGCGCACCATGTTCCCAATTGTTACCATGGGCTATGCTGGGAATAATATTTTTCCCGCCCGTGCAGGTGAAGTTGTGCGTGCGGTGGTTCTCAAACGCAAGGAAGGGGTACCCATTTCAGCCTCGTTGGCAACCATCATTGTGGAGCGCGTGTTCGATGGTATCGTGATGCTTGCTTTTATCTTCGTCAATCTGGCAGAGCTAACCCGTCTCACCAGCGTCTCCCTCGACATTGCTGGCATAAAACTCGGCATCCAGGAAATTGCTATCTGGGGGAGTGTAGCCTTTTTTGGTGCCCTGGCAATCTTCCTCATCGCGGCTATGTTCCCCGCCCCTACCGACCGTCTGGCAACCTGGCTGGTTGAGCGTTTTGCACCAACCCGTATCCGTGAAAAAACTCTTGGCATTATCCGACGCTTCATGGATGGATTGGAATCACTCCGCTCTCCTCTCGAGGTAGTCATGGTCTTTTTCACTTCTGTGTTGATCTGGCTGCTCGAAACGGTCAAATATTGGTTTGTGATGCATGCATTCAGCTTTTCAGTCAGCTTTTTTGCCCTGATGTTAATGAACGGCGTCGTTAATTTGGCCACGACCATTCCCTCTGCACCTGGCTACCTGGGCACCTTCGACTTACCCGGCATAGCAGTTCTACAGGCCTATGATATTTCAATCGATACTGCCGCCAGCTACACCTTCGTTCTTCATTTTGCCTTATGGTTTCCTGTCACCGCCTTGGGTCTATATTACATGTTTCGGGAAGGAATCAAGTGGACGGATACCATCCGAGCTAAAGAAAGTACAGTCCAACAAGAAGGAATCAATCAAGTATGAAACAAATAGCAATATTGGGTGCAGGTTTCGCGGGCTTATCTGCTGCCTATGACCTGATTCGCCAGGGCTATCAGGTCACGATCTACGAAGCTTCCGATCACATTGGCGGTCTGGCGGCTGGTTTCAAAGAACTCTATTGGTCCTGGTCTGTCGAACAGTATTATCATCACTGGTTTGCTTCCGACAACTACATCCTTGACCTGATCAGTGAGCTTGGATGGAGTGATAAAGTTCTTTTTCCCCGGCCATATACTGTCATGTATTATCAGGGGAAATTTTATCCTTTTGATTCCATCCTCAAAGCTATCCTTTTCCCTGGTCTGGGCTGGGGAATGTATAAAATCCGCTTCGGTTTGGTCGGGCTGTACCTGCGCTTAACGAATGATTGGAAAGCTCTTGAAAAGTACACCGTCGATTCCTGGATGCGTAAATGGGCTGGCAATCGTGTTTATGAGCTGATGTGGGAGCCATTGATGATCGGTAAATTTGGCGAGCGTTATGCCAAACAGGTCAACATGGCCTGGATGTGGGCGCGCTTGAAAGCTCGTACCACACGCTTGGGCACCTTTCAGGGAGGCTTTCAGGCTTTTGCCGACCAATTTGCCCTTGCCTTACGAAAATTAGGAGTGGTTTTGAATCTAAACTCTCCCATTCAAAATATCATCTCATCTCCAGGTGGAAACGGAATTGATCTCACCGTACCATACGGTCAGGTACATTACGACAAATGTCTGGTTACTACCTCCCCTAATCTTCTCGCTCGCCTTGCACCTGCTTTGCCATCTGACTACCTCAGAGGCTTACTTGAGTTGAAATCAATGGGGGCTGTGGTGATGACCCTATCCCTTAAACATCAATTATCGGAACAGGGTTACTACTGGTACAACCTCCCCAAGTCGGCTGGATTTCCATTCCTGGCATTGGTTGAGCATACCAACTTTGTTTCACCCGAATATTTCGGTGGTGACCATATCGTTTACTGCGGTGATTACCTTGAACCAGATCATGAATATTTCAAGCTGAGCCAGGCAGAACTGCTACAACGGTTCCTTCCTGCGTTGAAACGCTTCAATCCTGGCTTTGAGCCTGGTTGGATCAAAAAAACCTGGCTTTATCGCACAAACTATGCTCAGCCAGTACCATTGCTCGACCATTCTCGTAACATTCCTGCTATTAACACGCCTGTCCCAGGACTTTACTTCGCTTCTATGAGTCAGGTATATCCCTGGGACCGGGGGACCAATTTCGCAGTCGAAATAGGACGTCGGGCAGCAAGGATGATGATGGGTTTAGCTGAATAGATCTTTACCTTAAATTCAGGCGGGGTTCACCAAACTCTCTCGAACTTTTCTCGAACAATAGGATTCGTGAAAGTGCATTACAATACCATGTCATCATATTTCCCAGATGTGAAGATTTTTATCATTTTGGTTTAGAAATCATCTACACCTAGATAAAATCCTTTCTATATCAATATCCTGACAAGAAGTCTGGAATAGTTTCGTGTATAATCCCCATGGATAGGAGACTTCTATGAAACAGCTTTTATCATTGAACACAACCAGCCTTTTGGAATTGCCCATGATTACTCAAATACGCCGTAACCATGCATTGGAGCATGCCACATTGCATACACTTTCGAATCTCTTGCCGCATACCATGCTTATGGGTCATTCTGATTTTGGTGGTTTCTGGATCATTGGTGATGTTCAAAATGAATCATTGCATTCTGCTGTTCTAGAAGCACTCACTCGTTTAAGGGCTGGTGAGTATCAGCTTGCCATTCACCCAAACTGTGGAACCAACTATATCACCGCTGGTACTCTTGCTGGTTTGGCTGGTGCTGCCGCCATGATTGGTTCTGGTGGACGATTGCGGGATAAACTTGGACGGTTACCCTTTGCAGCTGCACTTGCTACACTTGCCTTGATTTTTTCACAACCTTTGGGTTTACTTCTCCAGGCACGCGTGACCACCTCAGCTGAACTTGGCTCGCTTGAAATCACGTCGATCAGCCATAAAATTCAAGGTCGCTTAACTGTTCATCGTATACAAACCCGAGCATAAGCGTGGCAGAAGAAGGTCCCGAGATTTATCTCTTTGATGGCGACGATGAATATGCCATCAACGAATCTATAGACAAAATTCGCCTCAGGCTCGGTGATGCCAATATTGCCGACCTAAATACCACCCGTTTGGATGGAAGATCGTTTACCCTCAACCAGCTCGCCGATGCCGTTGCCACCATTCCATTTTTGGCAACAAAGAGACTGGTCATTCTCTCGCATCCCACTGCCCGTTTGAAAGACAAAACTGATCAGGAAGAATTTATCAATTACCTAAACCTTGTTAAACCGACTGCAAAATTGGTCATGGCAGAATATGATTTTCTAACCAGTGATAGGGAAAGGAAACAAAATCGACTTAATTGGCTCGAAGAGTGGGCCGCCTCCCCTCAGCAGGTAAAACGTGTCTATATCCGCCATCATCCGCTACCCAGCGGGGCATTAATGGTTAAATGGATTCAGGAACATGTAAAGTCGATGGGTGGTCAAATTACAACCCAGGCTGCAGTTTCTCTCGCTAATCAGATTGGTAACGATACACGATTAACCTCTCAGGAGATCACTAAATTACTGACCTATGTCAACTTTTCTCGACCGGTCGATATGGATGATGTCGAACACCTGACCCCACTGACCGCGAAAATTGGTGATTTCGAGCTGGTGAATGCCATTCGAGATCATGACCAACGTAAGGCACAAGCCCTGTTACACCGTAGTTTACAGGAAAACGATCCGTTGCAAATCCTGCAAGGTATCGTTTATCAGATTCGTTTGCTGGTGATGGCACGTGAAATCTTGGATGAACATGGTACGGTAAACGATTTCCCCAGCACTTTAAAAATACACCCTTATCCCGCCGGATTGGCATTGACAAGTGCAGCCCGATACTCGAGTCAATTTCTTGATATGATCTATCATCGATTACTGGAATTGGATGAAGCGATTAAAACCGGTCAAATGGAGGCGGAATTAGCCCTGGAAATGTTAGTCGTTGAGCTCACGATTTAGCTGAGTTTCCATTGCTATTTATTCCCAACCAAAAATGGTTCGGAAGTACAGAACGCGTGGCTCGCAATTCAATGTCAGCTCTTTTCCATGAATTATTACCTAAAGTTCGCGGATGTACAAGGCATAGATTAGGGGCTTTCCCATATTTCGAATGATAATAATTGGCGGCTCTCTGTATCTTTGTCGCCAAATCTGCTTTATGATCATTATCAAACCATAACATTCCGATGTTCATCACAAAACCTCCAAAAGATTAAACCTTCTCGAGACTAAATAACCACTTCGATTGTTATTATAACAGAACATTTGTTCTATGTCAAGAGGGTAATTACTCACCCATCACCCAATATCTCATCTGTCTTGCGGTGATCAGAGAGAAAGTGGTCGAAAAATAAGCGTACGCAGGGGCTACGC
>JBAQFX010000218.1:0-9240 GCA_049287485.1 Anaerolineales bacterium | reverse complement strand
GTGCGGGCGAGAGGGGTGATAAAAACGCCCCAACACTTGTCTCCGTTTACCGCTCCCTCGTCCACCTCACCCCCAACCGGGTTCAGCGCCGCCTGCTGGAAGCAAAAATCACCAACCTGCCCTTATGGCACCACACCGTGGAACACTGGGTCACCCATGGTTGGAATCCCAGGAATCTCACTGGCATGCTTGAGCTCTACACCCGCGGCGGACCTTCTGGTTGTCGCTATTGTCATGCCACACCCGGGTCTGCTGGCGTGATTAAAACTGCTCAGCAATACACCCATGATGCCATCGAAGACCTGCGCCGTGAATTGGGCCTTCCCTCTCCCCCGGATGCACCTGACCTCCCTGCCGTCCCTGGCAAAACCTGACCATTTTCTGCTGCACCCATCAAACCACAAAAATTCGCCTGAATCGCCCTTCGATCATTTCATTCTTACACTTTGGATTTCCCATTTCCCTAGCATGCCCGCCTCTGAAATCCTCGCCACCCTGGATCGGCTCAATCATGCCTATCCTGATAAACGGCTCGATAAACGCACCATGAAGGTCTACCTCGACGAATTAAGCGACATCCCCGCTGAGCTCCTTCTCCAGGCTGCCAGCCAGCATATCCGCACTTCCCCCTACTTCCCACGCATCGCTGATTTACGCCTGATCGCCCACCAGCTGGCCGGGACTACAAATTTCGCTTCCCTGTCCTCCCCTGCTGTGGATTATCTCGACCTTCAGGCTTTCCAGCTCCACACTGCCTATTTCCAGCATGGTGTGCTCGACCTGCAAGCCTGGCAACGTCTGCTCAGGCAGTTCGAAAATGTGGGTCGCTCCTGCCGGGCTGAGGAGTTACGCCATCAACTCGAGCACATCCAGCAGATTCAGGCTGCTCATGCTCGCGGTGAGGAATGGCCTCCGCTCGAGCAGCGTCAACGTTACCGTGATTGGGAAAAACTTACTAAAGAAAAGGGGGATGAGTGATACCAGGGCTTAATCAATGACTCGGCATCGCTCAATTAACAATCATTCCATAAGCGACAGGCAAGCATCTGCTCAACCTTACCCCAAAGCTCGCCGCTTAAAGCCACATCCCCTGCGTTGTGATTGTGGTCAGCTGGCGGTCATTGTATTGCGAGTGCGTGTTGGGACCGATCCACAATATACTGTCCAGCTTCCGCTCTGTCCGTCTTGCCTCGCCCTGGAACAGTCCTTTTATACTCGCGACTAGCTTTATCCAGACTGCTCTTCCTCGCTGGGATGTTGCACTTGCCAGATCAGATAGCCCAGATACGCCCAAATCAACAGGAACACCACCACCACACCTCCCATCAGGATGGAGTTGGTTTCCTCCTTCATCTCCACGAAAGCGCTGCTTTTATCCTTAAAGAAGTTATTGATCTGGTTTTTCAGCGAGACCAGCTGGTCAAAATTGGAGGTGTACTTTTCATTAACCGGCACAAGTCCCTGTGTGGCGTACATCTCTAACCGGTATTTACAATCCACATCCACGCATTGCTGCCCGATGGATATTGCCTGCACTCCAGCCGTAGTCTTTGAGTTTAGGGTGATCATGCCCAGGATGCTGGTCCTGACTACGCAGTCCACCTCACCAGTTTCTAGCCGCTCACAGCGCAATATCTGCTCTCTGCCCGCGGTCGCCAGGGTGACCAGCAGGATGAGTAGCGTCACTGCGCCAATCGCGAGGTATGTGCGGATTTTACGCTTGGCTTCAGCAGTTCGGATAGCTCTAGAAGGCATAAGGTATCTCCACAGAAGGTTTAACGGACGAATTATACTCTAAATAGAATTCCGCGGTTAGTCCTTTGCTTTTAACTGAATTTGGTATATAAGATGCATCCAATTTTTACGACTTTGATCGCCATTGCCAGCGTCATTAATTCACTGTAAAATGATTAAGGAGGTATCAATGCCTGCACAGGTCATAAAAATTATCTGCCCTCACTGTGGAAAGATTCGTACGGTTAACCCGGCTGTCTTTGGTGTGTCTAAAGGTCCACCCAGTGCCGCCTTGGAGAAAGCCTACCAGAAGAAACGTGAGAGCATGGTCGGATCAGGGCAACCAAAAGGCAGCTGGATTAATCTCAGGTGCCTGGGTTGTGGTAAACCTTACCAATATAACAGCAAAACGCAGAAGGTGCGCCTCAAACCCACTGGCTAATGGGATGCTTCGTTATATCCAAGCTAGTGTTCAGCCTGATTTGTGGAGTTAAATAAAAAAAACCCGCCGAAGCGGGTTCGATGTTCACGGGATTAATGGTGAATATTATTAAATGCGTCGACGATAGAACTATACATGCCTTGTACTACACCGCCCATGACCTCAATCATAAATATAACCACGATAGCTAATAAAACGATTAATAATGCGTATTCGACCATCCCTTGTCCTCGCTCTTTTCTATAAAAAAGCATACGACTCCACCTCCTTTCCAGAGGGATCAGACCCAGTTGATCATAGCCTCTTTTTCAGTGTCTATCGGGTGGCCAGTGAATGAATGGAGAGAGCGAGAATATATATAATAAAAAATAACCCATGGCGTGAGCCCGATGCATTCAAGTTGCTATGATCTGATCATTACTTTGCTATTATTTTAGCGTAATTTTATATAAAAATCAACTATCTTTGCTTAACCTTGCAAAATCGTATGGTCGATTAATATCTTTCAAATGTTAATGCGTTATTTCCGCATCCTTGGTCTTGCATCAGGGTTATCACACACAAACATCGGAGGTGAAGCATGTTAGCACGCATCGTTGGTGTATTCAAACTGAATGTTCCAACCTTTGAAGAGATCGAGCACAATACCAGCCTGACCTTACCCGCTGCACTCATTGTTATCTTGGTTTCATTGATTAGCGGGGTGGGTAATGGGTTGTTCAATGGTTTTCGCGATAAAAGTTTTGCCAGTGGATTTTTTGGCTCAGTGATCAGTGTCATCGTTGGTTGGATCATCTGGTCTATTGTGACCTGGTTTGTCGGCACTCGGCTGTTCAAGGGTCAAGCTGACCTTGGAGAAATGTTACGCGTGATCGGATTTGCTTATCTCCCCATGGTGCTATCCATTATCCCGTGTTTAGGTGGGATTATTGGCATCATCTGGACCATCGCTGCTGGCTTCATAGCCATTCGTCAGGGCTTAGACTTGGACAACACCAAAGCCTTCTTAACCGTGGTGGTTGGAGCCGTTCTTTATGTGATTTTGACGGCCTTGTTGAATGTGATTATATAATTGCGGAAATTAAACAAACAATCTAAATTTGCCGCTGCCCTTCGTTCAGTCTGATTTTATGACGGAGTGATTGTGCATCTTCCCCTATACCAGATTGCCTCCATCTAGCCGATAGAGCACGGTATTTGTAAGCTGGATTTGATTCCAGCTGTCAAAGTCAGCTAGCTTGAATAACAGCTCCAATTTGGTTGGGCTCAAGCGGTGTTCCATAGCTGGACCATATGTTTGTTCCCGGTATGGCCACTCCAGCACGCAAATGCGTTTACGGGTCACACGCCGGGCTGCTTTAAGCACCTTGAGCGCATCATCTGCCTCATGCAGCACCAACCCGTAGAAAGCCAGGTCAAACGCCCCCGTCGCGAACGGAAGTGCCTCAGCCGTCGCCTGTAAGAACCTGCCATTAGGGATATATTTCCTGGCAGTCAGAGGCATATTAGGATTAGCGTCTATCCCTGTCACCTCCAAGCCTTGCTTTGAATATCCCTCCGCAAACAAACCACTACCAGTACCCACATCTAATATTCTCTTGAAGCCACCACCCTCCAGACACAACTGTATTACCGTTTCAACTTCCAACCTCGCCACTCGTTCCGCTGAACGCAAGCGTTCAATATCACCGGAAAACCGTTTCTCATGCATTTTATTTCTCTCTCCACTTTTACGCCACTTTGGACGTTTATTGTCCTCAAAGTTTAGACGCGAGATATGTGCGCAGGTTACTTCATTACACCCGATAATATCCCCCATAAGCACAGGTCTTGCACAGAACCTTTCCATCAACCACAACCTCGCCCTCATTGATGATCTCTTCTCCACAGTCTTCACAACGGGCGCGCGCTTTCTGGTGACTGATGATCTGCTTGGCTGGTGTTTGCAGCTCCACTTTCTGAAAGGTAAATAGCTCTTCTCCTGGCATCACCTGGTAGCCCTTTAATTGGGCGAAATAATGACGCTTTTCTTCAGCTGCGTAGTCAAGGGCGCGAATTCTAACATCCTGCCTGGGTGCCAGCCGTAAACTTCTTCCGGTCTTCAGCTCTGTGAAGGTAGCCGCGATTTTACCCAGGTCTTCCACTCGCAGTGTACGATGACCCACCGTGGCTCCCGTTGCCGCCCGGATGCCATCCGCGAAGCATCCACCTGTCTCGATGATGATCAGCATCGTCTTCGTGGTTATGGGTGCTTTTACCCCCAAAGTACTTAGTCCAGCCAGACCCATGCGCACCCCTAACACCTGACGTGGACACAGGTGACTGTGGTCAGAAGCGCTTATCTGTAGCAAAGTAGATAAATCTGTGACCATACTAACCTCGGTAAACTCAATTCATAAACAGGATCAGGTGACCTTCCTGGTTCACTTCGATCCGTAAGGTAGTCAGTGGGCGTGAAGCTGGTCCGTTGCGCAAGCTGCCATCAGGCAGGTAACGCGACCCGTGGCATGGACAGGTAAATCCATCACTGGTGACATTAACGGTGCAACCAAGGTGCGGGCATACCAGGCTGATGGCACGAAATCCCTCTTCATCGTGAATGAGCATCGCCTGCGCCTCAGTTACTACTTTGTGCGTACCAACTGGATAATCGCTTGCCAGTCCCAGGTCATATTGGTCTGGCGGATTTTGCTGGCTCTGAAAGCTGATGAAGCGCCCCAGCATCCCCAGTCCCAGCAATGCCGAGCCTGTCAGGCTGCCCTTCACCAGCCAGCTCAGAAAGTTACCTCGTGATATCCGCTTATCTTTCGGTGGCATGGCATTCATGGCAATAACGCGCTTCCTGCTGGTCTGGTTTTTGCTGGCAGGTGCTACCCATCACCGGCTTGAAGGTGTAGCGCTCACCGCTTGCCTTGGAGAACAGCTCGTACATCGGAAGCGTTCCATCCTCTCCTGGGAGCACTCGGATGTTCCACAATGGCTCACCCTTGTCAGTTATCAAGATGGTATCTCCCACTTTCAAGTCGATCACCGGGTTGAGGAAAGCCAATCGTAGCGCCAGGTCATTCTCATCAGTGAGCGTGTGGGTAAGGGGTAACGAATCCAGTGTGCCATGGCAGGTGGCACAACGTACGTACTGGATGTCTTTTTTGCTGCTATAGATGTGTCCATCCCCCATCGCCTCCTGGCGGGTGTGGCAGTCCACGCAATCTAATGTCCATTCGCAGCGTGTGAAATCAGCGATCGGCTGGTAATAATCATGCAAGCGGTCAGTGGGGTTGTCTTGCCGTTCATGGAATTGCATGTCCGCCAGGCTGTAATTACCCCGGTTGTGGCAGGCATTACATTGGGTATAGGGTATGGAAGTGGTCAATTGATGCACCTGGCTGCCATCCGTGTGTGGGGCAGGGCTGTGGCAAGCGGAACACCCCGTCCAGCGGTTATATTCTGCTCCCTCCATCGGTTGTGCGGATAGGTGGCAGCTGAGGCAGTTGTTGGCAAATGCTAATAATGCTGGTGAGCTTTCCAAGGTCGGGTCGAAAGCTGCTAACCCGTCGATAGCGTATATTCCCATCCGAGCGGTCAGATCAGGCTGGGCGCCGAAAGTATAGCGCAACTGGGCAATTGCTCCAGCATAAGTGGCTTGCAGGCTGGTGGTGACCCTTTGGATATGGTCACGTTCGACCTGTGGCGTGCCGCTGTGGCACACCTCACCTCCACAGGAGGCTTCCACCACCGATAGATCTGAAGGGTTCGCTCCCCCACGCATGCTGCTGTGCGCCAGGTCTGCCGTCAGAGCCAGTGGTTCACCACCATGGCACAGCACACATCCAAAGGTAGCCACCGGGTGTGATTGGCTGATCTCCGGCAGATCGGCATGGCAGGTGAGACAATATTCCACCTGGCCGGTGATGGTTGGTGTGATGGCGATAGGTTTTGGATTGCGGCTCTGTTGCCAGAAGGCAAAACCTGCCACCATGAAGAGTACTACAGATGCAATGAAGAAATGGCGCTGCATATCAGCTTTAGCCTGCTACTTGAAAGCGTTGCAGGTATGCCAGGATGGTGAGCAGGATAATCAACCCGCTCAGGCAGGCAACCACTATCTGCACATTCCTGCCTCCACGCGGGAACCATCTGCCTAGCTCGTTCGATGAGAGTCTTTGGGGTGTGATGTAAGGCACCAGCGCCAGTATCAGCAAGGCACCCAGTGGAACAAGTACTCCAAAGATGAACGGATCTCCCAGTCTGAGCAATTGTTGCACCCACAGGAAGAACCATGGAGCCTGGCTCTCGTTGGCTAATGCAGTTCCCTCCTGGATGGCCGGTGCGAGCGGTGCCGGTATCAGGATAGCCAGCCCCAGCAACACCACTCCAGCCCACACCATCGCCAGCCCCTCTCGGCGAGCCAGCTCTTTCCGCGAGATACGTGCCGGGTCGGGGCGGGCCTCTGGAGCTGGCACCGCGATGCCCCCGTCACGTCTGACCCGGAATATGTGCCACACCCCGATGATGATCAGGAGTAACGTTAGTCCGAATAAATGCCAGGCGTAAAAGCGGATCAGAGTGACTGCACCTATCTGGCTACCACCCACCAGGGATGCGTATAACCCTTCACCGATCACTGGAATCGATCGCACCAAATTCGTCCCTGCCACCAACGCCCAATGTACGCCTTCATCCCAGCGCAGAACATACCCGCTGAAGTCCATGAACACGCAAATCACCAACAGAGATAACCCGAGCAGATAATTAAGTCGCCGAGGTGGCAAATATGCTCCGGTAAAGACTACCCTCAGCAAATGTAGCGCTGCCACCAAGATCAACAGCTGTGCAGACCAGTAGTGCAGGTTGCGCATCAACCAGCCGAATGGCACCAGAAAGGTTAGCTCTTGAACGGATTTCGCTGCTTGTTCTGGGGTTGGGATGTAGTAAAAGGTCACCAGGATGCCGGTGAACCCCACCACCAGGGTTAGAAATACTGCCAGTCCACCAGCTGCCAGGGTGTAGCGTAACCTTGCCTGGGGAGCAGGGATGGTGGGTGGGTGCAGGTGATCGTAAAAGGATGGGCGCATGATTTCTTAAATAGTTCCGACCATCTTATGTTTTTTTATAAAGAGATATGCGCCTCTTGGAGATCCAAGACATTCTCACCCACTAATCGCCAGCAGGTACTTGAGCAGGTTGCGAGGTGCCCACGTTGGTCTCGGATAGTGACCTGGCGCTTAAAGTTTCTGAAAACACCGGGAAGAAATGAGCTGCCAATGTATAAACCAATAAAATACCCGAGATTATACCTACCAACATCGCTATTTCTAACCATGATGGGAAATAACTCACACCATTCAGTTTTTTGATGGCAAACCAGGTTGCATCAAAACGGTTAAGAATGATTCCAACTGCAATGAATAAGGCACCGACCAGGGATGCCACACGGCTTGTTCGTATTTTTTTGATGGAAAACAAAACAATAGGAATGATCACGCCCAGGACTAATTCAGCCAGATATAAAACACTAAATATTCCGCTGGTGAAAAGCAATCCAAGTTCACCGGTAAAGGCCAGCTCACCTACTTTGATCACCAAATACACGCCTAATATCCAGGGCAACAGACGTCCCAACTTTTCAATCACCTTTTGGTTGAGTGTTTGGCCAAACAGCCTGATGCTGACGAAAGAGCCGATGATGATCATGGATATTCCTGCAGCGAGCGATGAGATTAGAAAGAATTCAGGCTGAATGACGGAGTACCATAATGGATGCAAACGCGGAGCCATAATCACAAACAAGGATCCCAGGGAAGATTGGTGCATGGATGAGAGCGTTATCCCCGCAATGACCACTGGAATGGTGATTTTTTCGATGATCTTAAGCAGCTTTTTGTATTTCGTCTTCTCCAACAGCACCGGGCTAAACTCGAATATCAGAATGGTGGTGTAAAGGGCAATGCACCAGCTGACCTCAAAGAGGGCTGAACTTAAGTTGGGATAAACGAGAAAGTGCCAGAAGCGATCCCACCTGCCCAGGTCGAAAAACAAAACGACCAACACCGAAGCGTAACCAAGCAGCCCAAAAAGTACAGTGGGGCGGATGGCTTCGTGCAAGTCGTGCATGTGGAAGATGTACACCAGGATCGCAAGGGTAAAAGCCGCACCCGCGAATGCCACCGTGGTCAGGTCAAAGCTAATCCACACCCCCCATGGGAAAACCGTGCTCAGATGGGTAGTCTCTCCCAATCCCATCCATAAACGATACAAGCCAGCACTCATTCCTAGAACCGTTAGCACGGCCAGGATATATGCAAAGCGGGGTAATCCTTGCAATTGTTTGATGCTCTTGATTTTCAAGTTGACAGACATCGCCTATTCCTCCTGTGCATCTTCGGGCTTTTCTTCGGCATGTTCTGCCTTATCAGCAGTATGTTTTCCCTTTTTGGGCTTGAGCGCCAAATAGATACCAGTCATGCCAATTGCCACGGCTGAGGCGATCACAGGAGTGCCTGTCTCTGTCGCCTCACGATTGAAGTACGCTGGCGATTCGGTTCGTTCCGTGGTCGGGAAGCCAAGTTGTTCAAATGGAACCGGGGAAATGTAAAATGTGGAAGTGCCACCATTCTCATTTTCACCAAAAATATGGTTAACGTAGCGCTCGGGTTCGTTTTTGATACGGTCATGAGCCATATTGAACATATCTTCCCTGCTTCCAAATTGAATCGCATCTGTTGGGCAGGTTGCAGCGCAGGCAGGTTCCTTTTGCCCTTCTTCCAGGCGGGCAATACAAAAATCGCACTTGATAATCAATGCAAATCGTTTGTCCCATTCAAAATGAGGAATCTCAAAAGGGCAAGCGTACATACAATAGCGACAGCCAATACAGCGCTCATAATCGTACGTTACAATGCCATCTTCATTTTGCTGTAATGCTCCAACTGTACAGGCCGATACGCAGGCTGGGTCTATGCAATGCATGCAATGATAGGGTGCTGTATAGTGTTTCATATCGGGATAATCCCCGATAATGCCAGTATCCTTGATCCAGATCCTTGTATGGGTCATGGGTACAT
>JBAQFX010000217.1:0-11887 GCA_049287485.1 Anaerolineales bacterium | reverse complement strand
GTGTACAACCACACCTCACACGACTCTGTCCTGGTGAAGGAGCATCCAGAGTATTTTCACCAGGATGAGAGTGGTAACCCGATCACTACCGTCACTGAATGGAGTGATGTAATCGACCTTAAGTATCCCAATAAAGGTTTAAGCGAATATCTGATTGACACGTTACAAGATTGGGTAGAAATGGGGGTGGATGGGTTCAGGTGCGATGTTGCCTCGCTGGTGCCACTCGATTTCTGGCTTAAAGCACGTAAGGAGATAGCTAAGAAGAAGCCAGGGGTGATCTGGCTGGCAGAGTCGGTGCATGCCAGCTTTGTGGGAGCACGGCGCGAAAAAGGATTAACAGGACTATCAGATAGTGAGCTGTATACAGCTTTCGACCTGACGTATGATTATGATATCTGGCCGATATGGCAGCTGGCAGTACAGGGAAAGTTGCCCGTCCGCCGATATATCGAAATGTTACGTTACCAGGATTGCATTTACCCTGAGAGTTACGTGAAGATGCGCTGCGTGGAAAACCATGACCAGGCGCGCATCATGCGCCTTGCTCCAAGCCGAAACCAAGGCATGGCATGGACTGCATTCGAGGCATTTAATAAGGGGCCTTTCCTGATTTATGCGGGACAAGAATCGGGCACCAAACACAGACCCTCCCTTTTTGACATTGATAAGGTGGATTGGGGGGATTATGGCGTGCAACCCTTCCTGACCAGGCTGGCGAAGCTTAAAAAAGACCCAGCGATGGTGGAGGGGAAATTTGTGGTGGTTCAGGCTGACCCAGCCATCCAGGCGGTGTGGGAGTGCCCGGGGAAGAGCCTGTATGGAATCTTCAATACCAGTGGTAAAACAGGATACATCATGGTCAGCCTCCCCGATGGGACCTATCGCGACCTGCTGAATGATGGCCAGGTTAGCGTGAGGAATGGGAAGGTGTTACTACCAGAATCAGGCGCAATCGTTCGATATAGTGACAAGCTGCTGTTACGCCCAGCCTATAGCGAGCTGCTGGATTATAGTTTTACCGGTTAACCTGGCTTAATCGCTCATTCCGCCAAGTGAGGGTAATATCTCGACCAATTCAATTTGCTCGTTCTCAAGGGCTAAAGCCAAAGGTGCCTTCCCGTCACATATAGGGTTGGGATCGACACCCTGATTTAGCAGCCAAAGAGCTATTTCAGGTAAACCATAATAGACCATAATGATCTAGATCGTATCAATGGACCTTCTGATCATCAATAGTAAAAAACGTGACAAATAAATAGCAATAGGGTGAAAGGTCTTCGCCCTATTGCTATTTGTCTTGAGGGTTATTTTCAGAGGTAGCTAGAAGATGATGATCAGCAAGATAATGATGGGGGCAAGGGGAATAAGCAAGACCAGGCCGATTAGCACCAGGACAAATACAATGGCGCCGATGATCAAGCCAAGCACGCCAAAAACCAGCCCGAGGACCAATCCGATGAAGCCAAAGATCAATCCAAGGATCCCCCCGATAATCCCCACGATGAATTTGATGAGTCCCATATCATGCTCCTTTCACAGTTCATAGACGGGAAAACTCGTCTCGAAGATCTGACTTAAAATTCATTGCTACACAGATATACGGTAAACCATAGAAGAGGTTGCAGGTTGTAAAGAGACTTAGATTCTTATAAGGTTAAACCGGGCGTTCAATCAGGATTGCATGTTAAAATATTGACTGCAACCAAAGTATAAGAGGATGGAGGAACTCATGGCATCACGCAAACGAAGAACTATTACCGCTGAAGACCTGTACCAGTTCAATACGGTATCAGAAGTACGCATCTCACCTGATGGACAAAATGTGATCTATACCGTCCAACGGGTGGACCGGAAAACAGAAAAGAAGTACACCAACATATGGTTGGCATCTACCACAAAAGGTGAGCCACGCCAGTTCACCACGGGTAACCAGCATGATGGGAGTGGGTTGTGGTCACCTGATGGAAGCCAGATTGCTTTCTTATCAGACCGAAAAGACAAAGAAAAGCCAGCCCAAATTTACCTGATCCCATTTTCGGGTGGGGAAGCAAGCAAATTAACCCAGATTGATGGTGAGATCAGCAACCTGAGCTGGTCTCCAGATGGGAAGCGGCTTTTATGTACGGTACGGAAATTGGATGCTGAAGCAGTAGAGCGTCAAAAAGATGAACAAAAGAAGAAGCTGGGGGTTATCTCCCGCCAATACGACCGCATGTTTTACAAGCTGGATGGTTATGGTTATCTACCCCACGAACGAACCCACATATGGTTGGTAGACACACGCACAGGCAGAGCCAGGCAACTGATCGATGATGCGGTCTATGATGAGCACTATCCCGCATGGTCGCCCGATGGTCAATGGATTGCGTTCAGCTCAAACCGCAGCGAGAACCCTGATCTGACACCAGACCGATGGGACATATACGTCATGCCAGCAAGTGGCGGAAACATCCGGAAGATCGAGGGACCGGTGGGAGATAAATACCAGCTTGCATTTTCACCTGATGGCAAGCTGATCGCCTATCTTGGATCAGAAGGGGAGGGATTATCGTACAAGAATGCAGGCGTGTGGGTAGTCCCTATGGATGGTTCCAAACCACCGCGCAACCTGACCGAAAAATATGATATCCATGTGGATTCTAGCACGATCAACGATATGGGAGCGCCAGAACGGATGGATCCGACATGGTCGAAAGATGGAAAACGATTGTATTTCACCACGGTTTTGCATGGCAGCGCCAAACTGGCATCTATCTCGGTGAGTGGCGATAACCTGCGTGATGAGATTGGCGAGGGCGGCGTGGTAGGCTCTTTCACATTCGATCGCGAGCGAAAAAGATTGGCTTATTTCTATGGGCGGATGGATGATCCGGTGCAAGTTATCACACGCGAGATGAATACTGGCAAAGCGTGGCAACTTACCCGGCTCAATCGTAAGCTGCTGGATACGATCGACCTAGGAAGTGTGGAAGAAGTGTGGTTCAAAGGACCAGACGGGAATGACTTGCAAGGTTGGATTCTTAAACCGCCTGGCTTTGACCCTAATAATAAATATCCGTCCATCATGGAAATCCACGGTGGCCCGTTGACCCAATATGGTGAATTTTTCATGCACGAGTTTTACTTCCTGGCTGCACATGGTTACGTGGTCTACTTCAGCAACCCGCGCGGTGGAAGAGGCTACGGAGAAGATCATGCCAAAGGAATTTATGGAGATTGGGGCAGGGCGGACTACGTTGACCTGATGGCATGGGCTGACTATATGGAGAAGCTGCCGTATATCGACCCTCATCGAATGGGTGTGACGGGTGGCAGCTACGGTGGCTATATGACGGTATGGATCATCGGGCATACCCAACGATTCAAGGCAGCCGTCAGCCAGCGCTGCGTGAGCAATTTCGTCTCGATGTGGGGCTCAAGTGATTTCAACTGGACTTTCCAAATGGAGCTAGGGAATAAGCCACCTTTTGAGGACTTACAAAATTTTTGGGATCATTCCCCGATCGCATATATTGGGAATGCGCGTACACCTACTCTGGTAATTCACAGTGAAAATGACCTGCGCTGCCCGATTGAACAAAGCGAGCAGGTTTATGTCGCTTTAAAGAAGCAGGGTGTAGAAAGCGAGATGGTGCGTTTCCCAGATGAATTCCATGGTTTGTCACGAACAGGACGAACAGATCGAAGGATCGTGAGGTTAAACCACATCCTGCGCTGGTTTGATAAATACCTGAAGGCTTAATTTACGAGACGCCTCATCAGAATGACAACGAGGCGTCTCTAAATTGAATTAATGGTGTTAAATGGAATAGTGTGAACTATTTTATAACAAAGGGATTAGAGTAGAGAAAAGTGCATGATGTAATCGTGGTGGGAACAGGACCTGCAGGAGCAGTGCTGGCATATTTACTGGCCAAGCGTGGTTTGGATGTTTTAATCCTGGAGAGGGCAACCCTGCCACGTTATAAAAGCTGCGGAGGCGGACTGACATGGAAAGCCATCCAAAACCTTCCCTTCGATGTCAGTGCAGTGTTTGAACATAAAGCTGTGGGGGGTGTGGTGACATATGCCGGGCAGCAGTTGATAAAAGTTGAAGTGGGCTGGCCGGTTGCCTGGCTGGTGATGCGTGACCAATTTGACCATTACCTGGTCCAACAAGCCATTCATGCGGGAGCACGTTTAGTAGAGGGCATCAGTGTGGTTAACGTGGAAGACAAGGGGGATAAAGTGGTGGTGACGACAACCGAGGGAGAGTTATCTGCTCAACTGGTGGCAGGTGCGGATGGCGTGAATAGTATTGTAGCACGCTCAATTGGGTTAATGCCCGAGCGGGAGGTGGGGGTGGCAGTGGAAGCCGAGCTGGCAGTCTCGCCAGCGTCACTGGAAGCTCAAGGGGCATATGCCACTTTCGATTTCGGGGCGTTACCGGGCGGCTATGGATGGATTTTCCCGAAACGAGACCACCTCTCGGTGGGAGTGTTCAAAGCAATCCCAGGTAAAGCGATTGGACTTAAAAAAGCACTTGAGAAATTCATTGCCAGCGAAGCCGTGTTATTGGACCCGAAGATTTTACACTTGCAGGGACACCAAATTCCATTAGGCGGGCAGACGCGGACTTTGCATAAAGGACGGGTGCTATTAGTAGGCGATGCAGCCAACCTGGCAGACCCCTGGATGGGGGAGGGTATCTCTTATGCAGTGGTGAGTGCACGCCTGGCGGCTGAGCATATGTATTATGCCTTGGCAAGCAGGGAAATTGACCTGAGTGGGTATACAAGGGTAATCAACGCTTCTATCACTCCGCAATTGCTGTCAGCAAGGTTGTTTGCCAAGGTAGTTTATGCATTGCCAGAGATGTGCTCTGATTTATTAAGCAGGAGCCCATTCATGCAAGAGATGGTGTTTGATGTCATCCGGGGTGATCGGACTTTTAAAGAGATGACCACAGCACTTATCCTGGGGATGCCACGCATTGTTGTAGAAACGCTCTTCAAGCATGAGCAGCTAAAGATGCAGATGGCAGATGGTTGAAATACATCTGCGTTTAGGAGTCAGAATCGAATGAAAGAAATGGATAAGGGCAAAGCTCCGTTTCGCTACCTGAGCGCGGTGACGGTGATTTCAGTGTTATTAATCATGCTCAATGGATTACTCGGAATGCGCATCCCCTTCAGCGTGGTTTTCTTGCTGGGATATGTGGGCGCCTCGCTGGTTTATGTGGTCTGGCATGCCATCCTGACCAAGGGGTGGAAACGCAGCCTGTTGATGTTTTGCCTTTCATTTGTGGTTGCATTCAGCGCCGAGGCATTGGGAGTGAATTATGGGCTGGTATTTGGACACTATTATTACACTCCAATCCTGGGCATTTCGTTATTTGGAGTGCCTTTGCTGGCAGCGTTAGCCTGGGAACCGATCGTATATGCGGCCTTCTGCTTGAGTGACATGCTCTCGGCAAGAGTCAGCAGTATCACATCTCTATCGGCGCAAAAGTCCTCTCCCATATTGGCAGCCGCTATTGGAGCGCTGGCAACTACAGCCTGGGATTTAATGATCGACCCGATTGCTGTCAGCCAGGGATGGTGGGTGTGGGTGGGTGGTGGACCTTATGTGCCTTACGTTGCCAATGGCGTGCCGATCCAGAATTTCCTTGGGTGGCTGGGAGTAGCGTTCGTAATCAACCTGATCTACCGTAAGGTTGCTGATGGGATTAATGATCCGAGTCATTCGCCAACACTGACCTTCTACGGGCCTTTGACCCTGTACAGCTCATTATTTTTGACCGCGTTTGGGGTGGCGATCACCGTCTTGCAACGACCTGAGGTTGCCTTGGTCGGGGTGCTGGCGATGGGGCCCTTCATTGTCATTGCCCTGACAAATATGCCCTTATTCTTATTCAACCTACGACATCTAAGCAAAGCTACCGAGCTGGAAACAAAAATTTAACAGTAAGGAGTGGTTATGGCGATCGAAATTGAGAGATCTCTGTGTAGTGGTTGTAGCTATTGCATGCTGGGTTGCCCTGCAAAAGCCATCAGGATGGAAATTGACCAGGAAGTATGGCCGGTTATCGATGCTGACCTTTGCACGGAATGCGGGGAATGCTTATACCTGTGCCCGAACAATGTGTTCTCAGCTGCCTGGTTGGAGGCAAACCCCGCAGAACTAAGGGAAAGCTATGATGTCATCATCATTGGGGCTGGGATTGGCGGATTGATGACGGCTGCCGGACTGGCTCGGGCGGGGAAAAAGGTGCTGGTGCTGGAACAGCTCGGTTTTATTGGTGGAAAGTATACCCAACTGCCTTATCAAGGATATGCCATCACCACCGCAGCCTGGACCTGCCCCGGACCGAAAAGCCGGATTGGGAAGCTATGCAGTAAGCTGGAAGCACCCATCCAATGGGTGACCATCCACGACGTGAAATCGCGTGGGGAGCATTGGGTGCTGACCAAAGATGGAAAGCGTTACGGATCGACAGACGAGGCACAGGAAGCTCTGGTGGGAGGGGCACAGGGAATGGCGAAGGTGTACCAGTGGATCGCCGACATGTATGACCCGGCAGTGAGCTACCCGGATGATATGACTGCTCGACAATACATCGAGCGTTATTTCCCGGGGAATGAAGCTTATGTCAATTACGTGCAGACGATCATCACGTATTGTTTTGCGTCACAGACAGTGGACACTTTTTCAGCCAATGAAACCAAACGGGCAATCGTGGATGCGTTGGAGCAAATGGCAGCGTGGGGCACAGCGATTGGTGGAACATCAGCGATTGTAAAAGGCCTGGAACAGGTGATCGCCCAAAATGGGGGTGAAATTGTTACCAGGACAAAAGTAAAGTCCATCCTCATCGAAGTTGGCAGAGCCATCGGGGTCGAACTCAAAGATGGACGAATGATCAAAGCCGAAGTGGTGGTTCATAACGCAGGGATCAAGCGGTTGATGCAGCTGGTGGGTGAGGATAACCTTCCCAAGGAATACGTGGCACACTTGAAAAGGGTGGTCCCTGCGGTAGTGGCAGCGCTGATCCTGGGGCTAAATCAGGATCTGTTGGGGAAGGAGCACTCGTTGCTGCATACGATGGGGTGGGAACGCACGCTGAACTGTTATGCTCCGACCTTCTTCGACCCGCATCTCGCCCCGGCAGGGAAGCATATGCTGGATGTATTTTGGGTGATGGAACCTCCGTATAACCTGAAGCATGAGCTGGAGATTGTCAGAGCACAACTAAGCGAAATCTTCCCGAATTTTAACCAGGCAGTGGAGCTGCAGGTGCCGATGTTTTTCAGTGACGGTTGGACGGCCGAGATGGCGCACCGCCTGGGGCAGAGTGGCGACCAGCGCTTAGACCCGGTAAGCCCTATCCCTGGACTATATCTGGTGGGTTACGATTGCATTGGTTATGGCATGGCGGGGGACATCATACCGCACGGAGTGGAAAAAGCGCTGTATAGCCTCCTGGATGACCCGCGATACAAGGCGCAGGATGTAAAGAAGTCCGCACGATTGGGGAAGAAAGCAAAATCGATATTGTTCAGGATTATGGCAGCCGGGCAGAAGCTGAAGAAGTAAGATGCTGCACAATGGTGTAGGGGCGGATCGCGATCCGTCCCTACATGTTTTGAATAGCGAAAGTTACTGAGTCATTGCCGGTATCCCGGCGACGGGCTTGGCAGCCCGAACCGCGCGCAGGATGGCCTGGGCAAAGACCTCCGCAGCATAGGCACCGACGATGTTGACATCAGCGGCATGCTCACCGGTGGCGATAGCAAAGATGGTATCCCCATCCAGCATGGTGTGGGCCGGGCGGATGGTGCGAGCCAGACCATCGTGGGCCATCTGGGCAACTTTATTGGCTTCTTCCTTGTCCAATTTGGCGTTGGTAGCCACCACGCCAATGACGGTGTTGCCCCGGCTGCCAAAACCCAGGGCGGTGCGACCGATGAGAGTCTGCATGACCTGGAGAGTATCCGCAAAATAGCCTGGGGCACCAATATGCAACGGGCCAACATCTTTGGAACGTGCCCCGGCGATGATCTGCCCGGTGGTAGGGTCGATGACATCTCCAAAGGCGTTCACCGCAACGATGGCGCCCACGATCACCCCGGCACCAATCTCCAGGCTGGCAGTGCCTACCCCGGATTTCATACACAGAGATGGGCCAAGAATCTTACCCACGGTGGCACCCGTCCCAGCTCCAACATTCCCTTCCGCAGGTAGTTCTGAAGTGGCGTTCTGGCAGGCAAGGTAACCCATGGCAGCATCAGGGCGGACATCCGATTTACCAACGCCGAGGTCGAACAAGATGGCGGCAGGGACAATGGGTACTTTGGCAACGCGAGTGTCAAAACCGACCCCTCTTTCTTCCAGGTAGCGCATGACGCCGGTGGCGGCTTCCAAACCGAAGGCGGAACCACCTGCCAAAACGACTGCATGCACCTTGCTGACCAGGTGCATGGGATGTAAGGCATCCACCTCACGCGTGCCAGGAGCACCCCCGCGTTGGTCTACACCGCCCACAGCTCCCCGCTCACACAGGACGACCGTACAGCCGGTGAGGGCTTCATCGTTTTGTGCCTGCCCGACCAGGACACCAGGAACATCTGTGATGGCGTTTTTCAGCTTCATCTTCGCCTCCAGTTCGATCAATGATCAGTACGCCTGGATTTGACGTATAGATTTATTATTTTAGCAACTTGATCACTTCAGCGATGACCTTATCTGCCACTTCTGACTTGGTTAACAGAGGCAGGGGCATCGTTTGACCGTCCGGGTAAAGAAGGGTTACCTGGTTGGTATCTACTGCAAACCCTGAGCCTGACCCAGAGATATCATTGGCGACAATGAGATCCAGATTTTTGGACTGAAGCTTCGCAGCAGCATTAGCCAGCAGGTCCTGGGTTTCAGCGGCAAAGCCGACCACAACCTGGGGCAACCCTGTGCGCTGTTTTTGGCTGGATACGAGGGATAGAATATCGCGGGTGGGTTCTAATTCAATCATGGGCAAGGCGGAGGCTTTCTTGATCTTATGGCTGGCCGATTTCAGTGGCTTAAAATCTGCAACGGCGGCTGCCATGAGCAAAACATCAGCCCCGGAACAGGCTTCCAGCACAGCATTTTCCATCTCAGCCGCGCTGGTAGCGCTGACCAGCTTTGTGCCTTGAGGGACTTCCAGTGAAGTGGGGGCGGAGATCAGGGTTACTTCCGCACCTGCATCCAATGCAGCCTGCGCCAGAGCATAGCCCTGTTTGCCGGAGGAACGGTTGGTGATCAGACGCACCGGATCGATGGATTCTTGCGTGCCACCGGCAGTAACGACCACGTGGCGACCCCTCAGTGGCCCATGACGGGTGAGCAAGTAACGAATATGCCCAAGAAGCACAGCTGGCTCAGTCATGCGCCCCAGTGCTTCCAACCCTGAGGCAAGATGACCGAACTCAGGGCCAATGATCGTGGCACCGCGCTGGTGCAAACATTCCAGATTCTCCTGGGTGGCAGGATGGTTAAGCATGCCTCCGTCCATGGCTGGGGCAATCAGGAATGGGTGGTCGGACGTGCCAGGGCCAAAGGATAGACCGGTCAGCATGAGCAGGTTATCAGCCGAACCATGAGCCAATTTGGCAATGGTATTGGCAGTTGCAGGGGCAATCACGAACATATCAGCGGTATGACCCAAACCCACATGCAAGACATGTGCCTCAGCACCCCAAAGCGCTTTATCGGTGAAGGCGGGTCGACCGGTGACGGATTGGAAGGTGAGTGGGGTGATGAATTCGAGGGCAGCCGGAGTGAGGATGACATCCACCAGCGCGCCTGCCTGGGTCAGCTTGCTAGCCAGGTCAGCAGCTTTGTAGGCTGCAATTGAACCCGTCACTCCGAGGACGATATTCTTTTGGTCAAGGTATTTTTCTGTCATATGTTTATAAGCCACATCCCGAATGGATCATCCGGGATGTGGCGGATCAAGGCTTGCTTCCCCACTCCCTCATTGAGGATACCAAGGGGGGATTAGTAATATCCCTATTTACCCAGGCGCTTACGGAATGTTTTGGTAAGAGCTGGGACAATGGCAAACAGGTCTCCCACCACACCGAAACGCGCGAGCTTGAAGATGGGAGCCTCAGGGTCACGATTAATGGCAACGATCACTTTACTGGTACGCATGCCAGCCTGGTGTTGAATGGCACCTGAGATACCGCATGCAATGTACAGGTCTGGTGAGACCACTTTACCGGTCTGCCCAACCTGGTGGGCGTAAGGAATGTAGCCAGCATCTACCGCAGCACGGCTGGCACCCACAGCAGCATGCAACACCTGAGCCAGGTCTTCAATGAGCTTGAAACCCTGCTGAGCCTTCCAGATTTCGGCTTGTTTTTCGTCCATTCCTGCTGGAGGAGTAAGCTTGGGGTTGTTTGACACGCCGCGCCCACCTGAGATGATCACTGAGGCGTCGGTAAGGCTGACCCCGGCTTCACCAGCGGAATAAGCTTCTACCTTGGAGGAGATCTCAGCTTCGCTTAGCACGGGGCTCACTTTGGTCAGTGTACCTGTGCGGGAGGCGTCGGGTGGTAGCTTGCTGAAAACACGCCCGCGTATGGTGACAAGCTGGGGGCGAGTGAGACACTGCACTTTACATAGCAGTTTTCCAGCATAAATAGGGCGGGTAGCCAGAAGGGAGCCATCCACGACTTCCAGGTCGATTACATCTGGTAACACGCCGGTGTTCAGGTCGATAGCTGCCATAGCGGCCAGCTCACGTCCACGTGTGGTGGTGGGGAATAAAATAATTTCCGGTGAGGACTCACTGGCTAATTTCGCTAACAAGGATGTGTATGGCTCAGCACGATATTCCTCAAGGGATGGGTCATCCGCCAACAGGACTTCATCCGCCCCGTACTGGAACGCCTGTGAAGCGAGCGCTTCTACAGCTTTCCCGAAGACGAGAGCTGTCACGCCACCGCCGAGCTGTTCTGCCAGCATTTTCCCTGCACCAATGCCTTCCCATGAAGTAGCCAGGGGTTGACCCTTGAATTGATCAATGTATACCCATATCTTATTCATAGGATCTTCTCCGCCATGATTTTTTCTGCCAGGGTTTCAGCGATCTCATCAGGACTGCCACCGGAGATCATTTCGGTGGTAATCTGGCGTTGTGAAGGGTTCATGATCTCGGGCCAGGTGATATTCGCTTTAAGACCATCCAGGCTGAGATCCGCCAGAGACCATTCCGGGATGACAGCGCGGGAGGCTTTGCGAATGCCCATAAAGGAAGGATAGCGTGGCTCGCCAAAATCCTTGACGATGCTTAGCACGGCAGGCATTTGTGCGCTGACGGTGAACCGGCCCTCCTCAGCGCTGCGCTGAACTCGGATGGACCGAGCGGAAGGATCCACGCTTGAAATGACGGCAACCAGGGTGAGAGCAGGCCAACCCAGCAGTCGAGCGGTTTGAGCTGCAGTGAGCCCAGTATCGGTATCAATGGCTTGACGGCCAAGAAAGGCTAAATCGACATCGCCTACCTTTTTGATTGCGGCAGCGAGTACGCGGGAGGTTACCTGGCTATCCATTTGAGCCAAAGCCTGGTCAGAAATCAGGATGGCCTCCGAACAACCCATGGCAAGAGCATGTTTAAGGGCTTCTTTTGAACCCTCTCCCCCAATGGTAATGGCAACGACATCGCCATTATGAGCCTCGGCTTGTTGAAGAGCAGCCTCAACTGCATATTCGTCCCAGGGGTTAATGACCAGAGGAGAATCTCCCCAATTTGCCTTTCCATCCACAGCAGTGAGCTTGGCTGCGGAATCAGGCACTTGTTTGACACAAACTACGATTTTCAAATCTAACCTCCTTTCGATGTGTGGTGCTTTAGCTTGATGTATAG
>JBAQFX010000216.1:0-11045 GCA_049287485.1 Anaerolineales bacterium | reverse complement strand
CTACAGGTGGCAACGACAATTTGTTGGGGATTGGAACTTTGGGTAATTTGTGTGGGGCTTTCTCTTCAGATAAGAGCAGGTCACGTCCAAAAAAATCCTCCCCTTCACCGATGGGGATAGCCTTCTCAGGATTAGCCATAACCTCCAGTGCATCAGCCAGTAAATTAATCTCATTGGTTTGTAGCACTTCCTCGCTTTTAAGCAAGTTGGCGATCAGGTTTTCAACTCCATCCATAAGCACAATGCGTATGGCCGGATTGGTTGTCTCAACATGCACACCCGGGTTGGCAAAGATCAATACAGGAATGATTTCGGGGTGAGATTTACCACGTTCATCCAATATACTGGCCAATTTTTGAGCATAATCCAGGCTTTGTTTGATCAAATCAGGATGTCCTGGTCCGAATCTATGGCTGGACTTGCTCATCTCCCACCAGGAGTCTTCTGTGGCTCTAAAAAAACCTTTGACAAGACTCACATTAAGCAAGATCATCCCTGGCGGTCCAATCAGGATGGGTGGGAACACTTCTCGCCCTGTCCCAAGCGGTAATTGGTGCAGCATGATGAAGCGATTATCCAAACCCCGTGTGAATCGCCCAATGATTGCATCTTCAGCGTTTTCGTCGGTTTGGCTAAAAGGGACATGCTTATTGATTTGGTCAAGAATTTTTTGAAAGCTATCTTTCTTGACTCGTTTTTGGGTGGGCTCTATCAGTTTCATGGGTGGACTCTTTGGAATATAGTTCCATCAACAGGTTTACCTACTGGATGCAAGCTAAATGCCAGGTAATTGGATAACAATCGAATGTTTTCCTGCATCACACCTTGCCGATAAGTATGTATAAGCTCTAATGGGATATGCTCAAACACCTCGGTTTGCATCCGTTCTGCTGATTCAAGCAAGGCATAGTATTCAGGAGCTGAGATGCCCTGGCGCGACGAAAACACTTCTACTGTTTGGGGGGCAGCGCCTGGCTTAAGCTGTTGGAATATCAGGTCACGCCATTGTCGCAGGTATTCATCATCAACGAAGGGTAGCCAATTATCTGGCTCAACCTGACTCAGGCATAGATCCAATCCAGCGCTAAGCTCGGGCAGGATGTGCAAGTCAAGGTAAGCACGCAATACATTATGGTAATACAATCGTTGGCGGAAAGTCCCCCAGGTACAGCGAGGACCAAAGATCGGAATAAATAGTTCCTTTACCCACAGCCAATCTGCCTGTAAATGGCATAAATACCCGGCGATAAATGCCTTCTGATGCTCTGGAAGTGGTTCAGAACCTTGCAGCTGGGGAAATCTTGCCAGCATGACCTCCCATGCCGGCTGGTCATCTGCCTGAATGGGAAGATTGAAAAAATGCGTCTCCTGGCGCCCCTGACCGGAAACCACCTGCACATCCGGTGCAGTGGTGCCAAACAAAAAAATACAACGCCAGGTTTGCAAGAAGAGGCTTATCTTTTTCGGCAGTTCGGGGTGACTGATCAACTCCTCAGCCAGGTGCAAATGATAAAAGGGGGTCGGCACATAAAAATTATACCAGCCCATAGTGATAGCATAAGGAAATAAAAAATGGCTTCAACAGCCCCCTGTTCGATCATATGCGGTAATAATCAGCCTTCTACTAAATGATGGGCACCCCCACCAGCTCATCCATTTTCGTTTGATCATCCCCCACCACAATCATCTGCTTTCCATCTTGCTGAACCAGGTGTACCGGCTGGGTAATATTGAATTTTCCACCCATGTTGAGGATGCGTTCGCCAACCATATATCGTTTGCCTGCTTTGAGCTGTTTGACGAACGCTTCCCGGTTCAACATCACCCGGTCGGAGAAAACAAAACCCCTGCGTTCATATACCCGCACCCAGTCAAGCTGACCATCCGGCTTAAAATGAGCCGCTTCGAGCACATCATCGTAATTAATCTTTGCCATAAGTCGGGGCGGGCGGACTCGAACCGCCGACCCCCGCGTCCCAAACGCGGTGCGCTACCGAACTGCGCTACGCCCCGGCGCGGGTGAGTATACTGTATACCTACTACAAGGTCAAGTAGAATTGTGTATTGCCTGGCGCGCAAGGCTGTCCACACGCTGGTTGAGCTGGTTGCCTGCGTGACCACGCACCCAGTGCCAGGAGATCTCATGCTCTTTCAGGCTGGCTACTAACGCCTGCCACAGATCGATATTTGCCAGCTTGCCACCCTTACGTTTCCAACCTCGCCTGCGCCAATCGGGCAGCCACTCGGTGATGCCCCTGCGTAGATATTCAGAATCTGTGTAGATATCCACCCTGGATGTTCGGCTTAGTGCACTCAAAGCCTGCACCGCAGCGGTTAACTCCATGCGGTTATTCGTGGTGTATGCTTCTCTTCCGAAAAGCACTTTCTCCTGCCTGCCAGAAAGTAATAATGCCGCCCATCCACCCGGCCCGGGGTTTGGCTCACATGCTCCATCTGTATAAATTCTCACGTGTGGTAGATCAACCATTAATGAACCTGCCTGAATATCTCAGTAGCCACATCATCCAGAGTCTTGAGCAATTCTGGTATCTGACTGGCATTGAACTGCTGGCTGAATAGCTGCGTTGCTGCGTCCCCAAGTGCCCAGCGCATCGCACTCCATGAAGCAAGGGATGGTTCAACATGGGCATCCGGAATTAGCTCCAGTGCCGTTGCCCATTGTGAACTGAACTCTTCGGCATTTCCCAGGTAACTCATCGTAGATAGGCGAGTGGGGTACACCTGTAGCTCCCTGACCCATTCAGCCTGGTTGGGTGGGTAAACCAGCCATTCCATCACCAGCCAGCTTGCCAGCTGCTGAGCAGCGGATGAGCGGGTCATTAACAATGACGGACCGTATGTATCCACCACAGAATGCTGGCTGGAAGGAAATGAGAGCACCGTCCACTCATCCTCATTACCAGCATGAGCAAATGCCTCTTTTTGAGCAGGGATATCGTATAAGCTGCCTGCTATGAATAATGCCTGACGATTGGCAAACTCAACCTGTGGCTCACCATCCGCCTCGAACCAGGCACAGCCGCTTCCCTGTAAATCCTTTAAGTAAGTAAAGGCCTGACTGATCCCTGGTGTATTGAACATGTAGCCGGGTGCATATGGATTGGTGGTCCCACCCGCAAAAGAATAGATCCAACCCACCATCTCACCCGGTTGTGGGGTAATCAGGTAGCCTCCTTCACTTAGATTAGATTTATCACCCTGCCGGGTGAAAGTTTCCGCAGCGGCACAGGCTCTCACCCTGAAATCTTCCGGAGTGTGGGGAGGGTTGGGGTAACCCAGCTCCTCTGCCCAGCTCTGGTTATAGAACATCACATAGGCCGAGCGAAAATAGGGAATGCCCAGCCGCCTAGTTTGCCCTGTATCATCTTTGAGGATATCTTCCATCCAGAAAACCAGGTAAAAGTCAGCTTGCTCATCGCTCGTTAGCCCCCATACCGGGTCTGTAACGTATGGTGTCAGATCGGTTAATATGCCACTCCCATCCCAATGTTGAGCCTGGTAACCGTAATCCACCAGCACATCTGGAAATGATCCGGTCTCCAACGCTGATTCCACTGCCTCATCCAGCCTGCCAAACCCCTCATAACTACTTGCCTGTACTGAGATCCCCCACTGGTTGGTGCGACTAAACTCATCCAGGATAGCTTGCAATGCTGCTCCCGTCGCCCCGCCCCATGGGTACCAGACTTTCACCTGTAATCCATGCAACTCCGCGGCCGTTACTCCCAGCGCCGACGGAGTCTTCACATTGGGTGTAGCTGGTATATCGGGTAGAACGGTTGGGATGCCACTGATCTCTACCTGGATGCTGGGGGGTGTAGGAGAGACGGTCCTGGCTAATATCACTTCCTTCGTGGCTGCATCCGATCCGGTCTTTAAACTCCCTTTTCTGTCACAGGCTGAGAATGCCAGGGCGAGTGCCAACCCTAGAGCAAAGACATAAAATGGGGTAAGATAACGCCTTAGCACATGATGGGATCCGGGAAGGATGCTCACTTGTCTCTCCAATCCCGTCATTATATCAAAAAGAGCCTTGGGGTAATTTTCTTTATCATGCTATGAGCGATATCACACCTCAAATCCTCCCAAAAATCAAAACTTTCCGCCTTTCTGGTCTGGACCTTGATAAGAAATTCGTCTACCCCGACTACCAGGGCGGTTCCATCTTAAACCTGCCAGCTTCTATCTGCCAATGGCTGGGTACTGCTCCATTGGGTGCGCCACCATTGCGCTCGGAGCTATCCATCACCAATGACACAGGCATTCGCCGGGTCATCCTGGTGTTGGTGGACGCGCTGGCATTACACCGTCTGCAGCGATGGATGGCTGATGGTACTGCCCCGGTCTGGGCGCGCCTGGCACAGCAAGGGTTGCTGGCTGCATTGACCTCCGTAACTCCCTCCACTACCTCCTCCGCCCTCACCACTCTCTGGACTGGTCGCAGCCCCGCCGAGCACGGCGTGGCGGGTTACGAGCTCTGGTTGAAGGAATATGGCGTGGTCGGCAATATGATCCTGCATGCCCCCATTACCTTCGAGAACGACGCCGGTAGCCTTTTCAGAGCCGGTTTCAACCCCGAACAATTCCTCAACCTGCCCACCCTGGGAGCACATCTGGCTTCCCATGGTATCAGGTCTTATGCCCTGCAGCACCGCAGCATCATCCGTTCCGGACTTTCCCAGATGTTCCTCAAGGATGTAGACGTGCATGGCTACCTTACCCCCACCGAGCTGTGGGTCAACCTGCGTCATTTGGTGGAATCCAATCCCCGCCAGCGCCAGTACTTTTGGGTCTATACCGGCCAGATCGACCATTATTCACACTATTACCATCCCGATGATGAGCGCGTGGTAGCTGAGTTTGGAGCGTTCAGCCGAGCTTTCGAACAACACTTCCTAGAGCGCCTCTCCCCAGCCCTGCGTAGAGGCACCTTGGTCCTGCTGACCGCCGACCACGGTATGATCATCACTCAAAAGTCCGCCCAGCATGACCTGCGTAACCACCCCGATCTTTCCCATTTGCTGCACATCCTGCCCACCGGTGAGCACCGCTTGATGTACCTGTTCCTCAAGCCTGGCCAGACTGACCTGGTACATAGCTATTTCAACCAGGCCTGGCCCGGTCAGTTCCTCTTCCTCGACCCATCCAAGGCAATCAAGAAAGGCTTGTTCGGACCCGGCACACCCCACCCGCGCCTAGCCGACCGCCTGGGAGACCTGATCGTGGCCGCACGTGGCGATGCCTACCTCTGGTGGGCGAACAAGGAAAACCCGCTCATCGGCCAGCACGGTGGCCTCTCTGCTGACGAGATGATCGTGCCGTTCTTATCTGTTGAATTGTGAACGTGAGCAAAAACATGCCTCCAAAATTTCCCTCCCTCACCGAACTCATCACCCTCGCCCACCAGGCAGGGGATATCCTGCGCGATTGCTTCGGTCAGCACCTGCAGGTTAATCACAAGGGCGTCATCGACCTGGTTAGCGAAGCCGACCACCAATCAGAGCAGCTCCTGCTCGGCTACATCCGCCAGCACTTCCCTGGCGACCGCATCGTGGCTGAAGAAAGTGGCGAGCTGGCAGGCTCGGTTGACCGGGCATGGTACATCGACCCGCTGGATGGTACGGTCAATTACATCCATGGCGTACCCATTTACTCGGTATCTATCGCCTATACTGAGTCTGGAAAGCTTAAATTGGGTGTGGTCTACGACCCCATGCGTGACGAGTTCTTCAGCGCAGAATCGGGTCAGGGCGCCTGGCTGAATGACCGGCCCATTCACCCTTCCTCCACTCCTGATCTCGACCAGGCCTTACTGGTCACCGGCTTTCCCTATGACATTCGCACCAATCCAATGAACAACCTGGACCACTATGCATATTTCGCCTTGCATTCGCAAGGAGTGCGCCGTTTAGGCTCAGCTGCTTTGGATTTGTGTTATGTGGCTTGCGGACGTTTGGACGGTTTTTGGGAGTTGCGCCTTAACTCCTGGGATGTAGCTGCAGGTGGGCTGATCGCCCGTGAAGCCGGAGCTATGGTCACTAACCTGGCTGGTGACGAAGACTTTATCTCTCCACCTCAATCCATCCTGGCAGCTAACTCCTCCCTGCATCCCCTGATGCTACGTGGGCTCAAGCAGAAATAGATCTCACTTCCCTCGTAAAAGCTGGCCAAAGCTTTCTAAGTCCACCCGCGAGGTCATGTCCAGGCTGAGCGGTGTGACTGACACTACCCGCTTCACCCGAAGGGCATACACATCGGTATCCAGCCCTGTGTAGCTCAACTCTTCGATCCGCCGGTAACCCACCGTCTCCGGCTGGTCCCACGAGCTGCGTTTGGGCTTCACCGGCTCGAAGTAAATTTGCTTTGAGAGACGTGT
Source organism: Anaerolineales bacterium (assembly GCA_049287485.1). GTDB lineage: Bacteria > Chloroflexota > Anaerolineae > Anaerolineales > UBA4823 > FEB-25. Next base: position 4,648 of record JBAQFX010000216.1, on the reverse strand, counting down.
AATCTCCCAGGGAGTTTCCGGGGAGGCCTCACAGGGTACATCTACTTTGAGCAAATCCACGTCCGCTGGCAATTTACGTTCTAGCATCATGCGCCCAAACATCTGGGTGAAGTGAGCAGCGGCTGAAAAGTCTATCTCGGTGGAATAAGAAAGATGGTCCTTCTGGTCTGTCTCCAGCGAAACCGCCAGCGACGGAATTCCATTCCCTGCCCCTTCCATGGCAGCCCCCACCGTGCCAGAGACGGTGACCCCCACCCCCAGGTTTTCCCCATAGTTGATCCCCGAGACCACCAGGTCTGGTTTCTCCGGCAGGATTTCGCAGATGGCGTGCAGGATGGCCTGGGCGGGCGTGCCGCCCACGCTGTAAACCGTCCACAGCTTGTTGTTGACCTGCATCTGTTGCGGGGTGATGATCCCATCAGACGTGGAGGGCAGGCTGCGCCCGGCACCCGAGAACTGGTCGCGCGGCGCTACCACGTGCACGTAACCCAGCTCCGAAAGTGCCCCCGCTGCAACCCAAAGCCCGGGGGATTGGATGCCATCATCATTGGTCAGCAGGATTTGGATAGGTTTTTCCATCGTTCCACACCCTTATTAGAAAATAAAAGAGCGCATATCCCGCTCAAGGAGCGCTCTTTGTAAACAACAGGCGTCCCTGGGGCGATTCGAACGCCCGACCCTTTGCTCCGCAAGCAAATGCTCTGATCCGCTGAGCTACAGGGACGTTTTATTTAATGTACGGGGATTCTACCACTTTTTTCTGCTTCACCAGAGCCTCAACAACAAAATTCGGCATCGATACAATTCTATAAGCAGCTCTGCTTTTGGGTTCTCCGCTGACCAAACCTTTACCTTTTACCTGCTGTAAGCTCTTTTTGACTGTTATAGTTCCGGCGTCTAAATCCACACAATCCTAAGTTAAAGCTAGACCTTCGCCACGGTCGAGGCCACCTTACCCGCGCTATCCTGGAGGGCGTGTCCTTCGGGTTGAAGGACATCATCACCTTGATCAAGGAGATCGGGTTGAGCGAGATACACCAGGTGCGGGCCTCAGGTGGTGGCATGAAAAGTCCACTCTGGAGGCAGATCCTGGCTGATGTGCTTGAAGTGGAGCTGGTCACTGTCAATACTAGCGAAGGCGCAGCATATGGTGCAGCCTTGCTTGCTGCTGTCGGCGCCGGCACCTGGGCAGATGTCAGCTCAGCCTGCAAGGCAACGATCACCGTCACAGGAAATATCGCTCCCCGTCCGCAATTTTTGCAGACTTATGGCGAGCGTTATACTTTATACCGCCAGCTTTACCTGGCATTGAAGCCAGTTTTTGAAAAGACCTAAGCGAGGTACCTGGAATAGCAGAATGGGGAATCGACATAGATCATCCATGGGAGGTATAGGTTTCACCAAAACGGTAAAACCATCCTAACGAGTGCCAGACGAGAGAATATTAATCTACTTTATACCTCTCTTGATTCTCCCTCCAGGCGGTGGTAATATGACCTCATGTACCTGCGTGGTGGCAAACTGAACATGAAGAAGCGCCACAGGCGCCCTTCAAACCCATTCCTCATCGCCTTTCTGGTGGTGGCGATCGGCGCCCTGATCTATTTTAACCAAGTGGTGGTGCCCGAGATGCCCCCTCCCTTCATGCCTTCACCCACGCCCACCCGCAGCCAGGAATCCCTGCTCAACGAAGCCAGAGAGTACTTCACCGAAGGGAAGCTCTCTCAGGCTATTGACGCTTACCAGCAGTCCGTCATGGCTGACCCGCGCAACCCGGCCACTTTCATCGACCTGGCGCGCACCCAGGTATTCGCCGGGCTGTACCAGGAAGCCGTCACCAATGCCGAGAATGCTCTGCTGCTCAACCCGAATAACTCCATGGCTTATGCCATCAAGGCCTCCGCACTGGATTTCCTGGGTCAATATGACGAGGCCGAGCTGGCGGTGAATAAGGCCATCGAGCTCGACCCAAACAACGCTGCCGCTTATGCCTATTACACCGAGATCCTGCTCGACAAGGGCAACTTCGAAGACATCCAGACTGCCATCGACCTGTCACAGAAGGCCGTGGCGCTCGAACCCAACGCCCTGGAGACCCACCGCGCCCGCGGTTACGTACTGTTCGACACGGGCAACTACGCCGAAGCCATCAGCGAGTACCAGGCTGCCATCGCCATCAACGATAAGCTGTGGGACCTGCACTACTCGCTCGGCGCAGTCTACAAGATGCAGGGTGAGTATGACCTGGCCATCCAGGAGATGCTGACCGGGGTGGCGCTCAACCCTACCAACCCCGATATCCTCACCGAGATCTCGCGCACCTACGCCACCGAAGGCCAGTATGGTAAAGCCATCCAGTATGCTCAGCAGGCTCTCAGCCTTGATCCGTCCAGCGCACGCCTGCATGGCAACCTGGGGGTCATGCTCTACCAGAATGATGACTATGCCGGCGCAGCAGATGAGCTGAAGCTGACGATACGTGGGGGCATCACCACCGATGGCGTGGTGGTGGAAGGACTGCCTTTGGCTCCCGGGCGGATCGCCGATGACTATTACTCCATCTACGCCCTCTCCCTAACCCAGCTCGACCTGTGCCCCGAGGCCATCCCCGTTATGCAGCTCATCCTGACCCAGATCGCCGATGACCAGGTGGCTTATTACAATGCCACCCAGGGCATGGACTATTGTCGTACCTCGGCTGGCACCCCCTCCACGGATACGACGCCCACCCCATGATATGAGCCAGATCCAGTCAGGAAAGACCTTTCACCTTCACCCGGTCGGGAACCGTTCCAATCCCTACCGTGTCTTGTTACTGGTTTTGCTGATCATGGGCGGAGCCTGGCTGGTGCTCTCGCTGAACCGCGGGGAGGTGCAGAGTCCCTTCAACCCCACCCCCACGCCCACCCGCTCGCCGCAGTCTTACATCATGGCAGCCCAGGCATATTTCGCCGCTGGCAAGCTGGATGACCCGGCTTCCGACCAGGATGCCATCGGAGCTTACCAGATGGCATTGCAGGTGGATCCCACCAATGCCCTGATCTGGGCTGAGCTGGCCCGCATCCAGACCTATTCCACGAACACACTCAGCACCGACCAGCAACGCCTGAACCGACTGCAAGAAGCGCTTGTATCGTCGGAGAAAGGTATAGCGCTGGCTCCCGACGATAGCACCGTCTCCGCTGTGTACGCATTCGTGCTGGACTGGAATGCCTCCAGCAACTTGATCAGTGCCGACGAGAGAGAGGCTTACCTGGCCCAGGCAGAGACTTCCGCCAACCGGGCCTACCTGCTCGACCCCGATAATGCCATGGCACTGGCCTTCTACGCCGAGGTGCTGCTCGACCAGCAGAAATGGGACCAGGCCAAGCAATATGCCACCCAGGCGGTGGAGCTGGCGCCAGACTCGATGGATGCCCACCGGGTGCTGGGGCTGGTGCTGGAATCGTGGGGCTACTACCGTGATGCCATCGACGAGTACCTCAAGGCAGCCCAGATCACCCCCAACTTCACCTATCTCTACCTGCGTATCGGCCTGGGCTATCGCCAGCTGCAAGTGTATAACACCGCCATGGAGTACTTCGAGAAAGCCGCCAACATCAACCAGCAGCTGGGCATCAAGGACCCTTATCCCTACATTGCTATCGCCAAGACATACGCTCAGCAGGGCGAGTTCTTCATCGCCGCCCGTAACGCCGAGAAGGCCCTGTCCTTCGACCCTGCCAACGCTGATACCTACGGGCAGCTGGGCATGATCTACGTGCAAGCACGCAACTACGAGACCGCCCTGCCAACCCTGCGCTGCGCCGTGGATGGCTGCACCGCTGAGCAGAACGAGACCGCCCAGCTCTTCGTCGAAAATGGCATTCTTGACCAGGCCCCTGCCGTGCAGCCCTTGCCGCTCACCAACCTGAACGTGGCCTACTACTACGTGCGCTATGGTAGCGTGCTGGCTTACCTGAGCACCCCCGACAATGGCTACTGTTCGCACTCCCTTGAGCTGATGACCCAGCTCAGGCTTACCTACCCCGACGACCCCGTCCTCATGCAGAACGTGGAAGATAACGAGGCTACCTGCCGCTCGCTGATGGGCACGCCAGCGCCCTGAACAATCCCCCGTAAACCTGGGGGTTGCATCCCATTGCTGTCTATTGTGTATGAAGCACTTGCTTTCTGAGAAGATCTAATGCTTTGTGTTTTATCAGGTCTTGACTATAGACCGAGTGGTAATGGATCAAAGTGGAAACTGTAGCAACAGGATCACGATGCAAGCGGTGGAAGAACTGCCTGGGAAGCTCTGCGTCAGCCAGGCGATTTCGATGAACGAGATAGGTCTCATGAGGGACAAGTTGGATTTGGTTGAGCAGATCTTGGAGTGTCTTAGCCGTAAACAGAACCTGGGCCTGACCAAAGTCCGTTAATTCTCGGGTTGATTTATTCCCACTGATGCGTCGTTGGTGACGACGGAGACGACCGAACAGGCTCTCCAGTTGTAGATTGTCTTGAGGTAATCCAGGAATATCGTGTTAGTATGTTAATGAGCAACCCGTAGGGACGCCTTGGGGTTGCGGCTGGGCACGTTTTGGGGTACGCTTTTCTTGTTTAGCAGAACGGAGCGCGAACCCCGGGGACGCTGCGTAGGGCCAGC
>JBAQFX010000215.1:0-4950 GCA_049287485.1 Anaerolineales bacterium | reverse complement strand
GCCTTAGTTGGTTCTGGTAATAATGGTGGTGATACGTTAGTTGCTTTACAACACTTATCAGATAATCAATGGGACACATATGCCTATATTGCCAAGAAGCGAGATCCAGAAGATCCACTTATGAAACGTCTGATTACGGCGGGTGGTCATGTAATTATTGGTGAAGAAGACAATAAATATGAGCAATTACGAAATTTATTAACCACAAGTTCAATTTTGGTTGATGGGATATTTGGAACTGGAATAAAATTGCCTCTACATGGCGAGATCGCAAAGCTTTTACAATTTGTTAAAAAAAATCTTGAATCATATCCATTAAATATTCAAATCGTGGCGGTAGATTGCCCATCTGGCGTGGATTGTGAAACTGGGGAAGCTGCAGATGAAACAATACCGGCGAATATCACCATCACCATGGCTGGAGTAAAAGCCGGTTTACTCAAGTTTCCTGCAGCTAAACTCGCCGGTGAGTTGCGTGTTGTCAGTATTGGCCCGATTGAAGAATTGCAGGTGTATAAAAGTAATCAGAAAATCGTCCTAGATAAGGGCACGATAAAGAATATATTACCTGAACGGCCTCTCAATTCTCATAAGGGAACTTTCGGTACTGCTCTGATCATCGCTGGCTCGATAAACTATACCGGCGCTGCATTATTAGCCGGATATGCAGCATACCGTTCCGGTGTTGGGTTGGTAACCATGGCAATTCCTGCACCCCTACATGAATCTTTGGCAGGGCAATTTCCAGAATCTACCTGGGTTTTATTACCTCATGAAATGGGAGTAATTTCCGCTGATGCAGCGCGCGTAGTTGTAAATAATATGGACCGTGCGACTGCAATATTAATTGGACCGGGCTTTGGCCTTGAAGATACAACAAGGGAATTCTTACACAAAATGCTGGCTGAAGAAGGTGCGCTTAATCATGGTGATTTAGGTTTTATACATGAAAGTAAGGTGCTCTCTACCAAAAAAAATATACAAAAACCTTTGGTAATTGATGCGGATGGTTTGAAATTAATGTCAAAAATCCCTGGTTGGCATGAATTGATTCCATCCCCATCAATATTAACGCCTCATCCGGGTGAAATGTCGGTAATTACTGGGTTATCTACTGAGGAAATTCAAGCGAATCGCATAGATATTGCTTCGCAATATTCAAAAAAATGGGGTCATGTCATCGTACTTAAAGGGGCATATACTATCATTGCGGCTCCCGATGGTCAAATCGCAGTGGTGCCAATTGCAACCCCAGCTCTAGCCGAAGCAGGAACCGGTGATGTGTTGGCTGGTGCGATTGTGGGTTTGCGAGCACAAGGAATAGCTGCATTTGAAGCTGCATGTGCAGGAGCTTGGATTCATGCAACAGCGGGTTTATTTGCAGCTAAAAGAATAGGAAATAATATCTCGGTGATTGCAAGCGATGTGTTAAATGCTATCCCCTCAGTGATCAGCGGATTAAAACCGTGCTAGGTGATTAACTAAAAATAACGGAACCCACTAAGAATTATCATGGGTTCTGTTATTTCTATCTGAATTTATTCCTAACCTTCTACAGTTACTTCAGAGGATTCGTCAGATTCTGGTTTTGTTTTCTTCTGGACAACTGATTCGATTTTAGATTTTTGCGCTTGGTAAACTTCTTGACCTTTTTTCTTCAATTCATTTGCTTTTTCTTGAGTTAATTTTGTCAACTCATCGGCTCGAGCTCTCGCTTCAGCAGCTGCTGCTTCAGCTTTAATTCTAGCTGTTTCAGCTTTTTCAGCCGCTTTGTCTTTTAGCTCAATACTTCGATCATGGATTAGTGTTCGGGTTTCTTCACCTGATTGTGGTGCCATGATCAATGCTACAGCTGCTCCAACTAAACCCCCAATGATGAAGCCAGTAAAAAATGCACCAAAATCACTATCTCGCTCAGACATTGTGTTTTCTCCTTTCTCGGAAAATTTATTTCTTTCTAGTTATTTTTAATATATCTGTTGCCCGTTGAAATACTGCTAGAATTTCATTTAATTTTATTACTGGCTCGACCAGATTATCACTTAAAAATTTTGTGGTACCTCGAAGGTTGCTAATAGTCTCATTAGTAGAATCGAGGATTGGTTTTACTTCATTCTCAAGTAAATTGGTTAAACGCGCAATCTGAATGATCAGTATGGTTAACGCTAATCCTATAAGCAATGATTCCAATGCCATTAATATGATAAAAATATCTCGTAACCTTGAAACCGTGTCAATTGAAGTTAAACCTGGACTGATAAGGAACACAATGCCAGTCACCAGTAGACCTAGGAGGATAATACCCAAAATAATCAATCCGACAACCGTTATACGTTGCTTTCGAAGGTCTCGGGATTCTGATTTCAATTGAGTTGGAGTATTGTCAGTCTCGTTTGTCCCAGTATCCATCGAAATTATTATACCATAGCGGCAATGTGCACTATTTTTACGAATACAAAATTATTAAAATATTAAATCGCGATAAGTTTAAAAAATACATTCTGCTTGACATTTGCCACGTAAATTGTATAATAAATGTTGGAAACGGAAACAATAATCATCATATCATGTATGAAATAGACAATACGGATATAAAAATAATCAATTTATTGATGGAGGATGGTCGAATGGCTGCCTCAGAGATAGCCAGGCGTATTGGGAATATCTCTGAGCGGGTGATTCGTTACCGAATTGATCGGATCGTGAAAGAGGGATACATCCAGATAAGCGCAATCACAAATCCGAAATCTCTCGGATATGCGGTCACTGCAGATGTGTTTCTTGAAGTTGAGTCAGGCGCGATCCTTGATGTGGCTAAAAAAGTTTCAGCGTACGACTGTGTTAGTTATGTAGCATGTTCGATTGGAGAAAGTGATATCAGTGTTCAGATTGTTGGGCATGATACCAATGAGGTATATCAATTCGTGACCGAAATAATCGGGAAAATCACTGGAGTTCGTAAAACAACGACTTCCATTGTCCCACTAGTATTAAAAGATGTATATCAATGGCGAATTCCAAAATCTGCCTGCCTTAATCATGGTTCAAAGACTGAAATTATAGCTGAGGAGAGCTAAAACGCAAATGATAAGAACCAAAAGCCAATTATTACAAAAGAGAGCATATAAATCAATTCCATTGGGCGTCAACTCAAATTTCAGGTATTGGGGGGATGGCATAACACCATATTTATTGAAAGCAAAGGGTGCATATATATGGGATGTAGACGGTAATCGATATATCGATTACCGCTTGGCATTTGGACCGATTATTCTTGGACATGCTTATGATGAAGTGAATACAAAAGTCCATGAAGAAATTGATCAGGCTGTTCTGTGCGCGATGACCGGTGAGTTAGAAATAGAAGTCGCTGAGATGATCGTTGATATGTGCCCGTGTGTGGAGATGGTTCGATTGGCTTGTTCAGGAACCGAAGCCACCATGCATGCTTTACGGATTGCCAGAGCGTATACGGGAAGAGAGAAAATCATTAAGTTCGAAGGTATGTACCATGGATTTCAAGATTATACGTTATTCTCGACCTATGCTCCTGCAGATGCATATGGAAACATAAATAGCCCGATTCCTATCCCTGCCAGTTCAGGCATACCAAAGGCGATTAATGATTTGATCATTACCTTGCCTTTCAATAACTTTGACATCCTGGATAAGGTATTACGAAGAGTGGGTTATGAGATTGCTGCAATCATCAGTGAACCTTGCTTGGGTAACTGTGCAGCCATTGAACCCGCTCCTGGTTTCTTGGAATTTATTCGTCAAAAATGTGACGAGTATGGGATTGTCTTTATATTGGATGAGGTAAAAACTGGATTTAGGATCGCTCGCGGGGGTGCTCAGGAATACTACAAGCTTGTACCAGATATCGCCACTTATGCCAAAGCCCTTGGTAATGGCTTTCCGATCGCTGCATTCGGTGGAAAGAAAGAAATCATGAGCATAATTGGCAATGGTGTAGCACAGGGAGGAACATATACCAATAATAAACCAGGCGTCGCAGCCGCTTATGCCACGCTAAAGTTGCTCAAAGAACAGCCAATACTAGAAACCATAGAATCGCGCGGAAAGAAATTAATGCAAGGTTTGAAATCGATCTTTGCTCAATCCGGCATCCAGGCAAGTTTAAATGGCTATCCAGCAATGTTGTCATTTGCTATTGGTGCTGAAAAGGTGACTGCTCAGCGGGATTGGCAAGAAACTGAACGTGATTATTACCTTCGCTTGATGGATTACGCCATGGACCATGGCGTGATGCCCGATCATGATCCTCGCGAACCGTGGTTCTTGTGCTATTCCCATTCAGACAAAGATATAGATGATACATTGAACGTTATGGCTGATGCGGTAAAAGCCGTCAGTAGATAAAATCTGTATCATGTACCAATACGCAGTTTAATCAACTTCTTTGGAGAAATCATGGTTATCATCAACAAAAAACTATCACCCCAGGAAATCATAAAGCTAAATCGTCAATATACTTTTTTCTCTTGGTCTGTCCAGTCAGCAACCAATCCAATTCCAATTTCTCGAGCGGAAGGTGTTTATTTTTGGGATAGTAGTGGTAAACGATATATCGACTTTTCTTCCCAATTAATGAACCTGAATATTGGTCACCAGCATCCCAAAGTAGTAAAGGCCATCCAGGAGCAAGCAAGTCAGTTTTGTTATGCCCATCCCGGAATGGCAACCGAACCGCGTGGTTTATTGGGGAAAAAAATAGCTGAAATTACTCCAGGTAATTTAAATAAAACTTTTTTTTGCCTGAGTGGTGCTGAAGCCAATGAAAATGCCATAAAAATCGCCAGGTTTTATACCGGGCGTCATAAAATTATGGCTCGATATCGCTCATATCATGGAGCCACGCATGGAGCAATCGCCCTCACGGGTGATTATCGTCGGTTGCCGGTCGAGCCTGCCCTCCCTGGCGTCGTT
>JBAQFX010000214.1:0-5607 GCA_049287485.1 Anaerolineales bacterium | reverse complement strand
CCCTTGACCTAACGAGACCCGAGCTTTTGATATCCTTCTCTTTCATCCTTGGCACAATCCCATGGTCATTGTGGTCATTTATCGAGAATGCTGGCAGGAAGTTTACAGAGGGCAAGGAGAATTAATTAATCGAACGGTTGTTTAAACGTTATTCGTAGATGTTATTCGGGCAAATGAAAATGAGTGACTGATTTGTTTGTATTCAATTAATAATAGTATTTCAAGAATATATCTGTTCAAAGAAAAGATCATTCAGGAATAGTGTTCAGGAGGAAATATGCTTAATCCAGAGGAATTGAAAAAAATTTACGCTGCCCGTTATGTCCTTGATTCTGATTTGGAAAGAACATTGGGTGTCCAGATTCCTTTCGACGCTTATCTTCAAGATCCACTTGTAGCTGAAGAAGATCCGATGTTCGGATTCGATAAAAATATATACATTCAATGGGAACCAGGATTGGCGGATGGGCCAACAAGTGCACGGTTTGCCGTGGTTGATTACAACGGTGATACAGGAACATTCATACCCCCTGCAAAATGGAATCCTGACAAGCAGAAGTATGAGGAAGGTGGCAAGATCCTGGATCGCGATAATGCCGGCTCTCTGCAATTCCACCAGGTAAACGCTTGGGTTGCTGCTCAGCGGGCATTAAGGTTTTATCAGGAGGGGAATGGATTGGGAAGAACGATTCCATGGGGATTTGAAGGTAATCGCCTCATTATCCTGCCTCATGCAGGGTACTGCGAGAATGCATTCTATGACCGGCACAGCAAATCACTGCAATTTTATTATTTTGGTCCGCAAGACAAACGGGTTTACACCTGTTTATCCACCGACATCATCAATCATGAATTTGGCCATGCCATTTTAGACGGCGTCCGCCCGCATTACCTGGAAAGTAATTCGGTACAAGCTGCAGCCTTCCACGAGTTCATAGGCGACATGACAGCGATATTGATCCTCCTGCGCAATAACGAATTCCGTAAAAGACTGGCTGAAAAAACGCAGGGGAATTTGAATAAAGCCGACCAGCTTGCGTTCATCGCAGAGGAATTCGGTCGAACGGTTAAAGATCGACCTTACCTACGTAACGCCAGAGAAAAAACAACCCTGAGTGAAGTGCAAGATGACAATAGGCCGCATTATGTTTCACAAGTCTTAACCGGAGCGATGTATAAAATTTTAGTCTCCCTGTCTGAACATTACCTCAAGGTAAGAAATGAAACACCTTTGCAGGCTTATTGGAATGCGATTCAACGCATGCAACATACGACAATACAACCATTGGATCTGCTGCCTCCGGTTGATGTCACCTTCAAGGATTATGCCTTGGCCGTCTTGCGATATGAAGAGCTGACTAACCCGAAAGATCCTTATGGTTACTTCACCACAATGTTGAATATCTTCAAGGAATATGAAATCCTGGATAACCAGGATGTGAAACAGCTTAATCAACCTGATTATTTATACAAACGGCTTGATTTGAATGTGTATTACGATATCCGTTATGTAGCCCAATCACGTTCAGCCGCGTACGATTTTCTTAATGATAATCGCAAAGTCTTATACATCCCCACTAACCAGGATTTTCTCGTTTCCGATCTTTATGATGCATATAAGCTAACCAGGGAGGGGCAACGCTTGCCTAGAGAGATCGTCATCGAATACATATGGCAAGAAGAAGTGAAATTAGACGGACGGGAGTTTGGTGCTCTAAATGGCAAAATGACCAGCATGTTATGTGGCGGCACACTGGTCTATGATGAATTTGGCACCCTGCTTTCCTGGTCCCGTAAACCCGGCACGCAGCTCAGTACAGGCAAAGATTACGGTAAGGAGAATATCATCGGATGGGAACGCAGGTCTGAGTTTCTATCCAATATTGCCCATAGAGTTAAAAATGGCCAAATTGGCATAGACCATGGAAGTAGCCAGGGTTTCTTGGGTAGCCGAACGACGCCATTAACCATGAAAATCGCAAACGGAATAGTCAGCCTGGAAATGACGCCCCATATGAGCCTGGAGGGAGATGATTCGGATTACAGCACAGGAGGTAGAAAATGGCAGATAAGCTTTTAGTCCGTGGGTATAAGGTCGGTGTGGGAGATTGCATTTACGTGCGAATCCCGAATGGCGCGGATGGATTCCATATGCTCATTGATTGTGGAACGATCGGAAGCATTACGCTTTTAGAGAAAGCCGTCAGGCACATCAAGGAAAATTTACTGCCCGATTCAACGATACCGGGTAATAAACGCCTCGATCTTCTCGTTGCTACCCATAGGCACAAGGACCATATCAAAGGGTTTGACCCGAAATTCTTTACAAATATACAGATCAAAAACATCTGGCTCAGTGCGGTGATGAATCCTGAGCACCAACAATCGGCACAAACACTCGCATTACACGAGATGGCCACTAAAAAAATGCGTAGCCTCGATGCGTTGAATCTTTCCCTTAGCCCACAGCTGCAACAACTGATGTCCATGTTCAGCCTCGACAATGATGATGCAATAAGAGCTTTGAGAGAACAAATTCCGGATGAAAACCATATCTCGCCGGAATATGTGCATGCTGGAATGGAATCGAATGACCTAAATCTGCAATTGGATGACGCTACCATCAAGGTATTGGCACCAGAAAATGATATCGATGGCTTTTACCTTGGCAAAGAGTTCGATGAGAGTCTCAAAGGTTTTCAGAATGGCACAGCCTTTTTCGATAACCACTCAATTTCTGATGGGATAGACCATCCAGAAAATATAAGCTTGAGCGATTTTCTGCGCCTAAAGTCTCGCATGCTTTCCAACGAATTTGCATTCGCCGAAACCGATAGCAGCTTGCAGAACAACTGTAGCGTGGTCTTATTGATTAGCTGGCGAGGGCGCCGATTGTTGTTCACCGGGGATGCTGAATGGGAAAGAGCTTATGAAGATGGAAAGCACAATGGAAGCTGGAATGTGATGTGGAAAATGCGCCACGATGATCTTGATGGCAAATTAGATTTCATCAAGATCGGCCACCATGGCAGCCAGAATGCGACCCCCTGGATAGATGGCGGTAACCAGAAGCTTGAGGTAAATCAAATATTCAACGCTATCCTACCACTCTCCGATGGTCTCTCACAATGTATTGCACAAGCGATTATATCGACCGAGCGAACCAATGTGTACGAAACAATTCCCTCCCCTGATTTACTTGTTGAGCTTGGTAAACGCGTAAAAAATACACGCGATTATTATTCTGCTCTCGCGGCGATCGACCAGGATTTTTACAAGAAAGAGCCTTTCAAGGACCTGTGGAATTATGAAAGAGAAGATATGCTCAAAGTGCAACAACCTTACCGTACAGACCTGGAAAATATGATCAGCGGCAAAGGATATGTTGACGTGGAGATTGAGTCAGTCGATTGATCCATATCAGACCACGGGACAATTTTATATGCTGAATGGATTTTGCTACCAGTCCCGGCCAAATGAGAATTTAATAAACACAAACGTGAGGAGGAAACATCATGAACATGAACAGATTTTTTGAAATCAGAAAGTATCCAGGAATTACAATGCAGGTTTTATTGATAATGGCTTTAGGAGCACTGATATTATCCTGTAAGGTGTAAATATTCCGTCCATCCAGAATGCATAAAAAAATTATCTCATTAACCCAAAAGCATTACCTAAGAAATTCGATGGATGAGTGAAGTAGCCAGGACAGCCACATGCCTGGATGAGAAGTGGAGGCATTTTCTTCCGGGTATGTGTTGCTCTGCGCGTCCTTTGGATGCCGCGAGCCACACCAACGTCGGTTAGACAACCGTACGTTGAAAACCAATCCCTACACGTTGGCTGTTACACACACGGAGGAAGAATGGACATGTACACGCTTGGAAAGCTGGCGTTACCGGTCGTGGTTGGGATCATGGGCGTGGCAGCTGTTTTGACGCTGACCATGGGCATCTTCACATCGTTGAAGACTCTGGAAAACGTCGAGCGCTTCTTCCAGCATCTGGAAGAAAGCCGCACAAAGAACGTGCAGGTGGCCCGGCGGTCTTCGCTCACGATCAACATCCATCGCGGAAAGCGATCTTCTGAACCTCCCATGCAGGAACACGAGCAAGTTTCCTGAGAGTCAGCTTCAGGCGCGGCATGGGTGCGCCTGATATCTCCAGGAGCAAAGTAATTTTTTGATGTTTTCAGGTTTGCTTATGAAATATTATCCATTATCAACCGCAACAAGTCTTACAATGTGGAAGTACATCATATCTGTAAATAAAGACATAATACATCTTAAGTAAGTTTTTTTGAGCCTAAAGAATTTTAGCTCTCCTGATCGAATTAGAAGCATCGAAAGTTATGGATTTTCTTTCTCCTCAAGAAGCTTGAAAGAATAGCTCCACTCATTACCAGCTAGTCGGGTCTGTCTTAGTACAATACTACGAGGAGTCTCAAAATCAACTCCTGTTACAACCAAAATGACTTCGTCCTGTTCTCGAACATCAATATATTCACAGGAATCAATGGTTCGACGCTCTGTTCCTCCTTCTACTTTCTCGCATACTTCTGGGAGGTCGTCACACCGCCGCATACCATTCATATGCAGCCAAAGGTATCCGACCTCCCTATACTCTACCCACCACGTTTGCCAATCGCTCTCATAATGAAAGTTGCCCGTAGGATCATCGTATATCTGTTTATATTTGCCATCATCCCTCAGCACGAGCGAATCTGTCGCATCTACCCAATATTCTGCTACCCATGTGCCGAATAAATCAGCCTCTTTGAAATTTTCGGGCAGAGGTGGGCAATTAGCTGTTGGTGTACGTGTAGGTTTCACTTCACCAAAATGGACAGGTTTAGCGTGAATCCACAAACATGCTGTCGAGAGTGAAAATACCATCAATATACCAAGTACAATAAAAGGATGTTTGTTCATTGCGACTCTACCATTCTAGCGAATATCTATAAACTGCAAAATCGCAGGCCATCGGAGATTCTCTAGTCCACAGTCTAGATTTCGCTCGGTCCACACGAAGGTTTGGGTCATTGCTCCCCCTCCTGAACCTCCGGTTTGGTCTAGAGTTCTACGTTGTAAGATCGAGACGATGGGGTTGCCTTCTGAATCATGGTAGAACGCTAGTAACACACTTGCAGGCAGGTAAGCCAATAGACGATTATCTGTTATAACCTTTTCCAGAGATAAGGGATCAAGCCTTTGATCCTCTGGGGGAAAACGGCCAGGCAGATGAGTCCCTGACGCCAAGTTTGTCTCATTATTTATTATAAAGCTGACGCGGTTGGCATTCGTCCGAGGATCACTAAAATGAGTAATCTTGTAGTCGAAACTACCTAGGAAGTGCATAATTGGTAGAGGTTCACCACTAATCAGTATGTCCTCTAGTGATAACATGTACTCGGCTGGATTGAACCTGAATTCGGGTGACTCTCCTGGCTTTGGTATATTGCCTTCCTGATAAAATCTCTTGCGGAGCTCGTCCATCAGCCTGGCATATGCCAGTTCTTTTGTAAGCCTATCGTCGCCATTAAAATCAACCTGATCAACCTGATCTCCCCCTCGCTCACAAATATAATCGGCTAGAAGTTCGCGAG
>JBAQFX010000213.1:0-3260 GCA_049287485.1 Anaerolineales bacterium | reverse complement strand
ATAAGGAGGCGATATCAGGTAAATAATTTCTTGCAGCAGTGTGAGAAGTGATGAAAGTATGTGGGGCGGACCAGAATGGATGATCCGCTGGTAGGGGTTCCTGGGTAAACACATCCAGGACTGCCCCGGCTATGGAATCGTTATTCAATGCCTCAATCAGAGCAGGTTCATCTATTGTGCTACCCCGACCCACATTAATCAACCAGGCCTTTTGGGGTAAGGCAGCCAGGAAAGCATAGTCCAATATACCCTGGGTGGATGCAGTACCAGGCAAAGTGCAGACCAGGTAATCAAGATCAGCGGCGAAATCAGTCCAGGCTTCATCGTGGAAGTATTGATCGACGTAATCACAGGATTCACTTTGCCGGGTATAACCAAGGACTAGCATCCCGAAGTGTTTAGCGGTTGCGGCAATATGTGACCCAATGGTGCCCACGCCCATCAAGCCAAGTTTTTTCCCCTTGAGGGTGCCATGAGGACGATCATCCCACTTCCCGGATAATTGAGATTGCCAGCGAGGCAGGATTTTACGTTCGATCAGTAAAAAATATCCGAAGACATACTCAGACATCATTGAGCCATACACATTACGTGCATTGGTCAGCAGGTAATCCCGACGCATGTCGTTAGCCAATAATGGCTCGACGCCGGCCCAGGTGGTTTGCACCCACTTTATTTTGGGAAGGATGTTCACCACCCTGGAAACACAGGGTGGTTCTCCGAAAAGAAGATCACAATCATCACTGATATGAATGGCGTGACTCGGTTCATCGGTTGCCACGATGGATAATCCCGGCAGCTTCGTTTGTTCGATTAAAGTTTGATAATACTTAAAATCTTGAGATAGGATGAGTAATTTATGCAAATTATGGTTAGTTATCATACATTAGAGTGCTGGATTTTGCTTGACAAAATAAATCCCGCAGGCCTCATCGATCAATTCCTCAGTTAAGAGGATCTCCTGGTTTTCATAATTGCATAAAGCTTTAACGATCCCCAATATATCCCTGGGGTGGACAGCTTGTAGATCACGCTTGTCATTAATATACCATTTCTCAATCAGATGACGGTAACTACTTTCATCAAAATAAATATCAGTTTCCTCGCACATTTTTTTAAAAATCTGCCTATAGATCGCTTCGTCAGGATGATAAACTGCAACCTTCATCTGGATACGGCGAAAAAACGCCTCATCTGCCAGGAGATAAGGATCGATGTTGGTACAAAAGATGATCAGAGCCCTGAATGGGATGACAATCGTTTGCCCGGTACGCAGACGCAAGAAATCCACACCGTTTTCCAGGGGTATAATCCAGCGGTTGAGCAGGTCAATTGGGCTGGTTTGTTGTCGACCAAAATCGTCAATGAGGAAGACCCCACCGTTGGCTTTTAATTGCAGAGGAGCTTCATAGAAATTTGCCAGCGGGTCGTATCGTAATTCGAGCGCTTCGATTTTCATTTCACCCCCAACTATTACCGCAGGACGCTTGAAATAGCCCCATCTTCCATCCATGTTGCTCTTATCCTTCTCCATTTCTTCGTGGAACAAGCGATCGAAGATTTGGATGATCTGCCCGCCAGCAGTGATGGCATAGGGTAGCCAAATGGGGTCAGTACCACTAATTAATTGAGAGATATGCTTGGAAATGGTAGTTTTTCCATTCCCTGGAGGACCATATAGAAACAAGGAAGCGGCTGAATTAATAGCCGGTCCAATCCGGCGATGGAAATCCTCAGGAAGGACTAAATCGGATAGAGCTTCTTTCACCTGAGCAGGCTTTACAGACCGTGGACCAGTTGTTTGCAATACAATCGCATCGGTATAACTGTGGACAGGGACAGGCACCGGACCGACATACTGGCAACGCTCCACTGCCTCCCTGGCGCGGTCCTCGCCTGGACCGGACAGCTTATAGATATAATTCAAAGGCCCAAATGAGGCAGACGATTGGGAGACTTCGATCAGGTGTTCTTTCCGCAACCAATCCAGCAGTTGTTCCAAGGCGTGAGGAACCCGCGTCACCTGCGACATGCGCCGGAAATCGACATTCCCTTCTGTATATAACAGACGAAGGATGATATCGATCAGGATGTTCTGGGGGATATCCAAAGCCTCCACTGATCTGGGTTGGCCGAGGATATCTTCCAGCGTCTTTTTATCCGGCATTTCTACCTCCATCAATCATAGGAATCTGAATGAAAGCCATTATACAATGAACCATGCACAATATCTGCGTCGATATCCTCTTCAATTCAAAATGATAGATACATATTTTCGCATGCCCCCTTCTCGATCCCCCCTGTACCATTTATAGCAATATTTATCTGACGCTATTTGTTCAGCTCACGAAGCTTTCATGACAATCTTCATGGCACTTTTTGGATGGTGGGACAAGGTCTGTAAATCCAATCCAAGATCATCAAATGCTTTTACCCCATCCTGTAACGGTAAGACTTTCGTGAAGAACAGATCCATATTCAAGCGTTTTTCCTGGAAAATGCGAAGAGAAGGCGCCATGGTGTTCTGCCCCAGATACAAACCCAGGATTTTGGTTGCCCAAAGGGTTATTTCGTTGGGTTTTACAGTGGCTTTAATGCTTGAATCCATTCCAAATTGCAATACCTTTCCTCCGGGAGCCACACACTGTAAAGCTTGTTCAAGTGCATTTCCAGTTGCTTCTATTACAATATCCGCTTTTCGCCCATAGGTAGACTCGGTGATATTTGCCACGATATCGTCTTCAAGGGGATTCCAGACGGTTAACCCACACTCTTTGGCAATATTGATCCTGAATGGGTCAATTTCAGTCACCGCAACTTTGGCAGCAATATTCCTGGCAAATTGAGCGAATAAATAACCAATGGGACCAAACCCCAAAATCAGCATGTACTCATATGGCAACATAAGCAGGCTTTTCATGCCATTGACTACGGTTGCCAGGGTCTCTACCTGAGTCCCCAGGATATCATCGATCTCATCTGGCAAGACAAAGCACTGGGTCTCAGGTACCAGGCAGTATTCAGCATCTCCCCCATTACGCATGACACCAATGGCGCTATGTTTGATTTCGACACATTGGCTGGTCAATCCCACGGCAGAAAGAACAAAAACCACAGCAAATGTTCGGATAAATGGCTACACGATCCCCCACCCTGACATGAGTCACACGCGAGCCGATCTCGACTACCGTCCCGCTAAACTCATGCCCAAGGATCGTATTTTTATTAGCATGATGCTTCCCTTCTAAAATCTTAATATC
>JBAQFX010000212.1:0-5362 GCA_049287485.1 Anaerolineales bacterium | reverse complement strand
GTTTTGGGTATTAAAAACAAGTTTTTTCAGGAAAGTCATTAAAGCAAATGGAAATAGCTGATTACCATAGACTTGTCGTTTCGCTAAATAATATTAGTCTCCAGAATTGTCATAAGGCGCATAGCATAATTATCGATGATGGAATCGGAGATTTAGTTTGCGTATATGCGAAGTGCACGGAAAAGTGATTAGCGTTAGGACAAACAAAGTAGAGTTGATATCGAAGTCGTGTAGAGGTCGTTTGTGCGTTAAATCCTGGTAATAATGGACACGACATAAGATTAGATGCTGGTGATGGAGGCATCTAAGCAGGACCAAGATGATAGGTATTAATGATGTGTGTTTTGTATAAGCAACAGACCCTGACGGTCGCTCGGATCGCTCCAAAGGGAAGAAGTATTACTCGATTACATATCAATATTTCCAGGTTTTTAATAAGTTCTTGAAAGTATTACCTCCTGGGAGAGCAGTTGTTTTTTTTACTGAATAGAGTACGATACAAATGATACGAATGTTTGTGAATAGGAAAACAAAATCTAGAAACAAGGTTTCCATTCTCTACACTAAGATTATGTGCAAGAAGGGTGACAATGCTAACCGATTGGTCATTGTTTATTTGGGAATGGTTAAGGGTTCCAACATAGTCCGGCTGGATTAATTTTAGTAGCAGAAGTAGCTTTGAGATTGATCTGCGTTTAGAGATGTGGATATATAGGATCAATCTTTATGATGGCTAATCTATGCAGCAGTTATCAATCATGTAAATGGTATCCGTAGATATCTGAATGGAAATATTATCTCCATCTAGAAGGTTAATGCATTTTCTCCACAAAAGTTACTTGTCAGACCCAGTGAACTTGAGCAACACGTTGATTGTAATTCGTTCGTCTTAACCCTAAATGATTTTCTTTGTTGTATGGATGATTAGCGAGAAAAAATCATCAATTGATTAGATAGACTGGATCAAAAAAGCCCTTATCGTTTGCATTTGATTGGAACAGGTACGCAATAAGATAAAATCATGACATTCCAATATACTTGTCGCAACCTACCAATCAATATTGCATATAGGGAATAGAAAAATAATTTAGGATTAATACCAAACAATTATGAAATCAGTGATTGTTGTTGATGATGAATTAATTATGCGAGAGTTTTTCGAGAATGTATTCCCTTGGGAAACAATTGGGATGCGATTGGTCGATACCGCCGCAGATGGTCAATTTGCACTTGAAAAATGTAAAGCACTTGAACCAGATTTAGTTTTAATTGATATAGTTATGCCCGGAATGGGGGGACTAGAGCTATTAGAACATTTGCGGACTAATATTCCCTATACTCAATGCGTGGTATTAACTAGTCACGAAGATTTTCAATATATTCAATCTGCACTTAAACTTGGAGCTTTAGATTATATTGTAAAATCTAAAACCACCCCAGATGAGATGGTGGTAAAGCTCAAGGAAATTAATAGCAAGATTGATCTAATTCAAAGGAAGCCAAGTTTAGTGACGGTTAAACGTGAATGGCTAGTCCGTCTACTTACCGGGGGTGTCTCAGATAATAATGAATTGGAGGAAAAACTTAACAGACTTCACTTTTCGATATCTGATGGACGCACACAAGTACTTATAATTGAATTAGATTATCCCTATCAATCAGTAGAATTTGAATCCTATCAGGAATATGACTATTTATTCCCCATGATTAAAGAGAAAATTGAATATACTATAAAGGATTTAAATTCGATCATATGGACACCGATTCCTCCAGTGTTTTTTGCATTAGTCGAGTCGTCTACCGATCCACAAAAAAGTAACAAAGAAAACGAGTTGTCTCGGGTTTTTCGGGTTCTACAAAATGAGGCTATGAATCAGTTTTCTCTTATCGGGGGATTGAGTAATCAACATTCTTCACTCCTAGCAGCACCATTAGCATTCAAAGAAGCAAAACAAGCTTTAGAAAGCAGATTTTACTTAAATTTACAATTAATTCCATTTCGTGCAAATTGGAATCCTTTACCTCAAGAATTGTACGCACATTTAGATAAACTAGCGGTATACACTAAACCACAACATCAATCCCAATATTCCTTTATCAACGGAATATTACACAACATAATAGATCTGTGTGAAAAGTATTGGATTGAGCCAAATGAAACCAAACTACTCGTAGCTGGTTTTTTACATCAGATAATTCAAAAGTTGACAATCGATATTTCAACTTGGGATATGTCTCTATGGCCTATTCAGATTGCGAGTATAAATCGCTCAGGTGATTTAATAAATTGGGCTCATCGAATCATCGAGCGTTTATTAGCGTCAGCGGAATATCCAACAGTTAGGCCAGAAATTAAAAAAATATTAAATGAAATTCAAATGAATATTTCAGCAGAGTTAGATCTAAATTGGGCATCTAATCTAGTTTCGCTTCATCCCAATTATTTTTCGAAGATATTCCGAAAAGAAACAGGAGAGACTTTCTCTGGATATTTAAATCGAGTGCGTATTGAACGAGCTACGAAGTACCTGCAGGAAGGAGTATGGAGTAATCAACAAATAGCAGAAATGGTGGGCCTACCGGATTATCGTACATTTTTTAATGTATTTAAGAGAATAGTTGGAAAAAGTCCAACTGATTTCAAAAACAGTATTCCGGATAAAATTCTAAGACTTTGATACTAAATGAATTACACGGACACGTCGAATGGGGGCTTATATACTTTCAATTACTAGTTAATCCTATACATTGCTTTTATAATAACAGGGACCTATACTGGTATGAGGCGATCTAACCGCTCCGTTCTTGTTTAACAACGTAAATATACAAAAACTATCAGGGCGAGTAGTCATGAGAAATATAGAAAAAGATCATGAACTTGTAATTTGCGGTGGAGGACTAGCAGGTGTCTGTGCGGCGATTGCTTCAGCCCGACTTGGTACCAAAACATGCATTATTCAAGATAGACCAGTTTTTGGAGGGAATTCTTCATCGGAAATCCGTATTACCCCACATGGGGCAGCCCAATTTCATGGATATGCCCGAGAAACAGGAATTATTTCTGAATTACTGATCGAGGAAAGAGCTCGGAACCACGAACAAATATTCGAAAACGGATGGACCAACTGTATCTGGGATATGGTCTTGTATGATAAGATAATGCAAACCCCGAATCTTTCATTCCATTTGAATACATCGATCATTGCAGTTGAAAAAGAAAATCAACATAAAATTAAGTCAGTCATTGGACGAGGATTAAACTCAGAGACAGAGATTAAATTCAACGGGAGTATTTTTATTGATTGTACTGGTGATGGAATTGTTGCTGCCCTTGCGGGATGCGAATGGAGAATGGGGTCGGAAGCGAAAGACGAATACGATGAATATCATGCTCCTTTACGAGCCGGTTCGGAGGTAATGGGGTCTTCATTAATATTTAGAGCCAGGGATTTTGGTTTTCCAATACCATTTCACCCTCCAGAATGGGCAATAAAATATGAAGATCCAGATTTTTTCTATAACCAAGGACGTATTCCCTACGATATAAGAGGAGGCTTTTGGTGGATCGAGATTGGAGTCCCTTGGGATACTATTACCAATAACGAGGATATCCGTTTTGAATTAACCAAACATTTATTGGGAGTCTGGGACTGGATAAAGAACAAAGACCCCAAGACTATGGATCTAGCTAGCAATTATGGTCTAGACTGGATTGGTCAAGTACCTGGGAAGCGGGAAAGCAGAAGGATTATGGGTCATTATCTGATGACCGAGAATGATATCAGGAATAAAACCTCCTTTTATGATGAAATTGCATTTGGCGGTTGGTTTCTTGATATTCACACACCTGGGGGATTATTAGCCAAGAGCAGTGAGCCATGTAGTGCAGAAAATTACAAAGAAATAAGCGAATATGCTTCAGCAAGTTACTGTGGACCCTATGGAATACCATTACGCATCTTACTAGCCAAAGATATCAATAACTTAATGATGGCTGGACGTAACATTAGCGCAACACATGCTGCGCTTGGAAGTTTGCGAGTCATGGGAACTACATCTTTGATGGGACAAGCTGCTGGTACTACTGCCGCCATCATTTTGCATAAAAACGAAACTCTTGATAAATATTCCAACCAAACCAATCAAGATATTCAACAACAACTCTTACGCGATGGTTGTTTCTTGCTCAACAACAAAAATGAGGATTCATTAGATCTAGCAAGATCAGCATCTATAACAGCTAGCAGTGAGGCAAAACTAGAAGGAGTGAATTACGAAAGCAATAGTTGGTATCAAGGACTGAAATCATGGAGAGAAGAATGCATCAGCAGAGATCAGATAAAACAAGAAGGGGAAACGCCTGATCCGAATTTCCTTATATACAGGATGGGCCAATGGATTGCCATTGGTGATGAGAAAAAAATCAAGTCTCTCCTAGTATGTTTAGGTAATAAGTCGCGTGAAACTCAATTCGTTGGCTGTGAATTAAAATCCGTTGAACACATTTGGGATTATCGATCTGAACCAGGCAATCCACTAGCTACTTCAGTACTCGCTGTTCCACCCGGAGAATTTCGTTGGGTAGAATGGAAACTAAATTTAGATGAAAAATCAGGATTGGTTCCAGACCATTACGTCCGATTGGATTTGTTGCCTAATCCTAATATAGAATGGTATATTGCCAGTGCTATCGAAACTGGACATATGGCAGCGTATGAAATCACCCAAGGTTTTATGCGACGCCTAGGGAAGGGATTATGTCTCAGTTTTAAAATTGAGCCGTCTCAATCCTGCTATTCACCTCACCTTGTAATTAGTGGTGTGACACGTCCATATCAAAGCACAAACTTGTGGCGATCAGATCCTAAACAAAAACTCCCTCAATGGTTGGAACTTCGTTGGGAGAAAAAACATTGGATTTCAACGATCGAATTAATTTTCCCTGGGTATATCGAACGTGAATATCATGCCTATCCCCCTTTTTACCGCGATCCTCAATGCGCTAAGGATTATTTGATTGAGGCTTGGATTGATAAACGATGGCAAGAAATCCTTCCCATATCAAACAATTATCAACGCCACCGGCGTCATGTACTTCAATCACCCATCAAAACAGACTCGATGCGAATAGTCATCCTGTCAACCCAAGGAGATCCATCAGCTGGACTCTATGAAGTTCGTTGTTACTGACCATTAGTTTAATAGAATTACACTAATTGATCTAAGAAAAGGAGTTTCCAAATGGAATTAGGATTAAGAGGTAAAGTGGCTCTAGTGACCGGTTCAGGAAGAGGGATCGGGAAACAAATCGCCTTAGCGCTTGCTAGAGAAGGCGTTTCTATTGCTGTTAATGATATTAATG
>JBAQFX010000211.1:0-6129 GCA_049287485.1 Anaerolineales bacterium | reverse complement strand
GCTTTACAACCCGAAGGTCTTCATCGCGCACGCGGCGTTGCTGCATCAGGCTTTCGCCCATTGTGCAATATTCCCTACTGCTGCCACCCGTAGGTGTCTGGCCCGTGTTTCAGTGCCAGTGTGGGGGGCCACCCTCTCAGGCCCCCTACCCGTCGTAGCCTTGGTAGGCCGTTACCCTACCAACGAGCTGATGGGACGCAGGTCCCTCCCAAAGCGGATTGCTCCTTCCGTTACCAGGCCTCTAACCCTGGTAACCACATGAGGTATTAGCTCCAGTTTCCCGGAGTTATTCCTCTCTTCGGGGCAGGTCACCAACGCGTTACTCACCCATTCGCCACTAGGAAATCCCCGTATTACTACAAGGACTCCTCGTTCGACTTGCATGTATTAGGCACGCCGCCAGCGTTTATCCTGAGCCAGGATCAAACTCTCCGCAAAAAATTTATGCATCTTGCGATGCGTAAAGTCTGCGTTTTTGTCGTTATAACGACTGGCTGATTTCCTATCACTCTTCAGTTGTTAAGGTTCCGTCAATCGAGCGGGCAGGATTTTATCACTGCCACCAGAGCCTGTCAAGCCTTTTGGGAGACTAAACTGCCGATGTTATATTCAACATCGGCACGTCAGACTGTGAAGTGTATACACTTTAGTCTCTGACGCCAGGGCGTCTTTGCTCGCTTCACTCGGTTGTAAGTGTTCTGCCATCTTGCGGCGAGAACGTAAGTGTTAATTAGCGAACTTTTATTATAAACCATAAACCCGGGCTGTCAAGGCTGAAATCTAAGGTAAATTGTCAGACAACCTTAGTTAAAAACAATCAGCCCATCTCCTGCCGCCCCATCAGCGCCCTCAGCAATGTGGTCTGATCGGCATATTCCAAATCTCCCCCGATGGGCAGGCCGCGCGCCAGGCGGGTGAGCTTCACTCCCGGAATCCTGATCTGCTGCTGAATGTACATCGCCGTGGCGTCCCCCTCCATGCTCGGGTTGGTTGCCAGGATCAGCTCACGGATGCCACCAGCCCTCACCCGCTCGAATAATTGCCGCATGGTCAAATCTTCCGGCCCAACCCCCTCGATCGGCGAAAGCACCCCCCGCAAGACGTGATATCGCCCGGTGAAACCTCCCGTGCGCTCCATTGCCAGCACGTCCAGCGGCTCCTCCACCACGCACACGATCCCGGGGTCCCGCTCACCACTGGCACAGATCTCGCACTCCGTCCGCCCAAGGCTGGTGACGTTGAAACAGATGGGACAATCCACCGTGTTGGCTTTAAGATCATGCAATGCCTCCGATAACTCCCCCGCCATCTCATCTGGCGCATTGAGCAAGAAAAACGTCAGTCGCGAGGCCGTCTTGGGTCCAATTCCCGGCAAGCGCGAGAAAGCATCGATCAGGTTTTGGATGGATGCGGGCAGGATCATAGTTTATCCCCTCCACTCGCTCAGAATGGCAAACCTCCCGCCA
Source organism: Anaerolineales bacterium (assembly GCA_049287485.1). Classification (GTDB taxonomy): domain Bacteria; phylum Chloroflexota; class Anaerolineae; order Anaerolineales; family UBA4823; genus FEB-25. Next base: position 4,663 of record JBAQFX010000211.1, on the reverse strand, counting down.
GCGGACCTAGCCGTTCGGAAGCCAAAGTACGCGAGGCGTCCAATGCCCCATTGATTGCGGTCAATACCAGATCCTGCAGCATCTCCACGTCCAGGTCCTTCAACAGCTCCGGATCAATTTCCACCGACTGGCAGTGCTGGTCACCGGTCATGACCACTTTGATCGCCCCTCCACCAGCGGAATAGTTCACCGTTTCCTGGGCCAGCTGTTCCTGTGTTTGCGCCAATTGCTCCTGCAGCTTTTGGATCTGCTGCATCATTCCCAACTGCCCCCCTTTTTGGGGGATATTTGGTCGGTATTTAGGCATGATTTACTCCTGATTATTGGATATCCACAATCTCACCACCCAGGTCACGCAAAGCCGAGGCTACCATCCCGTCGTTGTCCACCTCGTCAGGGGGTTTATGCTTCGTGCCTGAGGTCAATACCACCTGTACGTAAATCTCTTTCCCCATTACCTGTGTCAGCACTTTCTGTAAAAGTTCGAGATTGGCAGGGTCTTCCAGCCTGGCTTTTAACGCATCTCCGTTGAGTCCCAGTGTAAGGGTATTTCCTCTCAGGCCACGTGACCTGACCGAATTAACAACCCCATACAGGCTGGGGTTCTGCCCACGAAGCTGCGCCAGCACCAAATTCCAGCTTTTATCCAGGCGCTGGTTGGTGATGGCATCCTCTGGGGTCATTTCTTGCACTCCAGCCGGCGAAGGGCGGGGTTCTTTTGTCGCGCTTGGTACGCTGGTGGACTTTCTCGCGGCTGGGCTGGTAGAGCTTAACGGCGCAGGGGGTGTGGCAGGCATGGAAGTTTTTTCTGAGCTTGTACTCTCTGGCGAGATGGCTTCAACAAAAGCCATCTCCAGGGGTAAAGCTGGTTGCCAGCTGCTGCGCGTCTCAGTGGCCGCCTGGTTGAAGGCCTGGATGACCCTGAGCAGCTCGCCCACACTCATTGATTGAGCATGGCGTGCCATTTGCGTGCGTAGCTCAGGCGTGGCATCCACCTGGGCAGCATTACCCATCACCACCAGCAGCAGGTTACGCAAGTAATCCACGATCTGGCGCGCAAACTGGCGCGGGTCTGAGCCTGCGTCCAGGCTGCGATGGATTGCTTCCAACCCTTGAGCCGATTCCCGCTTGAGCATGGCCTCGATCACTTCCAGTACCGCCTGGCTGGTTGCCGTGCCCAACACATCCTGTGCTAACTGCAAGGTGATGCTTTCCCCCGCCGAAGCCAGCTGGTCTAGCAGCGAGATGGCGTCCCGCATCGAGCCGGTCGCTTGGCGAGCCACCAGGCTGAGAGCTTCGGGTTCGGCCTTGATTTTTTCCTCTTCCGCTAGCATTTTTAAGTTTTCAATGATTTCCTTCACCGGGATGCGCCGGAATTCATGCCGCTGGCAGCGTGAAAGCACTGTGGCTGGAATTTTATGTACCTCGGTGGTGGCCAGCACAAAGATGGCGTGTTGGGGTGGCTCTTCCAGGGTTTTGAGCAAGGCATTGAATGCGGCAGTGGACAGCATGTGTACTTCATCGATGATGTACACCTTGTAACGCCCCTGGTTAGGCGAGAAGTTAATCCGGTCGCGCAGGTCGCGCACATCATCCACGCTGGTGTTGGAGGCCGCGTCAATCTCGATCAGGTCCAAAAAACGCCCCTGGTTGACCGCCTCGCAGTGTGCGCATTGGTTGCACGGGCGTTGAGCCAGATCAGGTTCCAGGCAGTTGACCGCCTTGGCCAGGATGCGCGCCGTGGTGGTCTTGCCTGTGCCACGTGGACCGGCAAACAGGTAAGCATGCACCACTCGGTCAGCCGTGACTGCATTGCGCAGGGTCTGGATCACGTGTTCCTGGCCGATGACCTGGTCCCAATGGAGCGGTCTCCATTTTCGATACAGCGATTGTGACATATCTAGAGTGTAACAGACTGGTGCAGTTAGGTCAATCTATGCCGTTTTCTGTAAGGTCATTCACCCACGCAACCCAGCCGCCATACCCTCCCATCACGCGCCAGCAAAACATTTGCTTCAGATGGTCCCCAGCTACCACGCCGGTACAGTGACAGGTCGGGGATATTGCTGGTCTCCCAGCCATTGACGATTGAATCGATCAGCTTCCAGGCAGCTTCAATCCCATCAGAGCGGGTGAAGAGTGAGGCATCCCCTTGCAACGCCTCCAACAGCAGGCGCTCATAAGCCTCCGGCAACACCCCGCTGAATGAGTCGCAATAGTGGAATTCCATATCCACCGACTGCATGTCCTGGTCAGAATCGGGCACCTTGGCCTCAAACATCAGGTGGATGCCTTCATCCGGTTGGATACACAGGGATAAAATATTGGGGATAAATTTACTTTCATCTGGAAGGTGGAACATCAAGTGGGGTGGGTGCTGGAACTCCACGATCACCTGGGAAGTCTTCTTCGCCAGGCTCTTACCCGAGCGTAAGTAGAAGGGCACTCCTGTCCAGCGCCAGTTATCAATGTACAACTTGAGCACGGCGAAGGTCGGCGTTTGTGAATCTTGTGCTACCCCCTCGGTTTGCCGGTACCCCTCGTATTGCGCCCGTACGGTATCCGTCAGCGCCACTGGCCGGATGGAAGAGAGCAGCTTGAAGGTTTCATTGCGCACCGCATCTGCTTCAAAAGAAGCCGGGGGTTCCATCGCTATCAGTGAGAGCAATTGCAGCAAGTGGTTCTGGAACATATCGCGTGCTACGCCCACGTTGTCATAATAATCAGCCCGGTGCTCGATATCCACCATCTCTGCCACCGTAATCTGGATATTATCCACATAGCGCCGGTTCCAGATCGGCTCAAAGATGGTGTTGGCGAAGCGGAAGAACAGGATATTCTGAGCGGTTTCTTTTCCCAGATAATGATCAATGCGATAGATCTGGCTTTCCTCAAAAACTAAATGGAGCGCATTGTTCAGCTCACGCGCCGAGCCCAGGTCATGCCCAAACGGCTTTTCGACGATGATCCGCCGCCAGCCCTCATCTTGAGCTGCTAATCCCGCCTGACCAATATAGTTGACCACTGGGATGTAGTGCTCTGGTGCAATGGCCAGGTAGTACAGACGGTTGGTGAATTTATCTTCACGCTGCTGAAGAAACTCGCCCAGCCGTTTAAAATCCTCGGGGATGTCCAGGTTGCCCCGGAAGTAGATCAGCTTTGATGAGAACTCCTCCCACCGCTCCTGGTGATAGCTATCAGGGCTGAAAGTCTGCACTCCTTCCTGCAGGCGCTGGCGAAAGGTCTCATCCGTGTATGGCCGGCGGGCGAAACCAATAATTTCGCCAAAGCATGGCATACGCCCTTTAATATGGTTGTTATACAGCGCCGGCACCAACTTGCGCCAGGTCAGATCGCCCGAAGCGCCGAAGATGACAATAGAATTTGGTTTATCGTTATCAGGCATCGTCTTCTTATTATATGCTATAAAGACTAAGTTCAATCAGTACAGAATATGTATTCTGATGATATAGTACAATCTGACAATTGAAAATTCTATCCCAATATATTAATTTCTGAGATTACCAGATTCATTGTGCCTTACCTGATGTGCTTAAACTTTGCCTGAATATACGTCCACGAAATCCGGCCAATCTTATTTTATTAATTTTCGCAAGTGATAAATGTAATTGGGGGGGATAAATAACACTTGTAATCTTGATTGAAATATGCTAAATTAAAAAAATATAGAAGCATATATCCCCAGTGGGGCTGCTGTTAACACCAATCCATAACTAGTGACCAAGCAACCTTTATATTAGTAAGTCTACTTCTAAAGCGGATTATTTGATTTTTTAGAGTTTTAGGAGGATAGACACATGAGAAAACTCGTATTGATTATAATTTTATTTATATTGTTTGAGTCCACTGCAAAAACGACTGGACAAAACTTATCCTAATTATACCCTCCTCAAACGGCGAAAAGTTTAATATAATCAAGGGAAATCGCTGATCGAGGGCAAAAACATGTTCAAAGATAATAGACATCATCACCAACCTATTCTGATTTGCAGTGTAAACGAATTACCAGAAGAACAGCGTGAATACCTCTACAATTCCTGGTCTGGCGTATTTTATCGGGAGTTCTTTTGCAGATTGGACGAAAAGCCATTTGCGGTGCTGTATGCGGACATACCCTCGCGGCCCAATTATCCAGTAAATGTTCTGGTGGGGTTGGAATACCTGAAAGCGGGTAACGGTTGGACGGATTCTGAGATGTACGAGGCCTTTCTCTACAACATGCAGGTGCGGTATGCGTTAGGATATGATGAGTTTGGAAAAGGCAATTTTGAACTGCGCACGCTGTATTACTTCCGGGAACGCCTGAGCCGCTACATGCAAGAGACAGGGATAAATCTGTTGGATCAAGCCTTCGAACAGGTGACGGATAAACAGATTGCGGCCTACCATCTAAAGACCGGCAAACAGCGTATGGACAGTACCCAGATCGCCAGTAACATTCGCAGCATGAGCCGTCTGCAACTGCTGGTGGAGGTGTTGCAGCGTGTCCATCGCATGCTAACAGAAGAAGACCAGGGTCATTATGCCGAAGTGTTTGCGCCGTATATCCAGGGACATGCCGGGCAGTACGTCTACCACCTCAAGGGACAGGACACAAATGAGCATTTGCAGAAGATTGGCGAAGTGATGCAGCGCCTGTTGG
>JBAQFX010000210.1:0-29526 GCA_049287485.1 Anaerolineales bacterium | reverse complement strand
GGCTACGCTCCCTGCGTACGCTTATTTTTCGAAAGATTTCCCCTCCCCCGTGGCTGTAAAGCCAATGGGGGAGGGGTTAGAGGTGGGGGCGTGTGTAGTTACATATTGTTGCCATGGCGATTATTTTCCCCCATTCCGTTGATCTAACAATACACCCGCCTGTTGTCGGTATACCGCATTCGTTTCTTTTCGTTTTTTTGGAGGAACGAATGCTGATTGTTGTCCTCACTAATCTTCCCGTAGAGACACCCCGGCAGGGTATCTCTACATAATCCGAATTGAATGCTTTTATTTTTTTACTGAAACAAATCCAACCCTTCATAGCCATAGTTGGTTTTATCCGTGTATCCGCTATAATATTTAACTACCAGTGATTTCACGCACTCTACCATAAGGACTTTAGGATGATTACCTCCAGGTCAATTGCAATCCAATTCATCGCCATCTCAATGATCTTCGGACTGACTGCCTGTCTTCGCAGGACGCCGACAGATATGAATGAGCCTCCAGCCCAGCCTGAAATCACCACTGTTCAGGTCTCGCCTCACCCAGCAGGTGCCACCTTCTACATCCGCCCCGACGGTGGATCAGTCGCACAATGCACGGGTCTGGTAGATATGCCTTACCCTGGGACTGGCATGAATCAACCCTGCGCCTGGGATCACCCTTTCGAGGCCCTGCCACCAGAAGGTACCCCGCGCATCATCGGCGGTGATACCCTCATCATCCAGGCAGGCTCCTATAGCATGGGTTATGGCTCCCCGGGCGCCGAGAATTGTGATTACGAGGCATCTTATGGCTGTACCATGCTGCCCATTCCCTCAGGCACGGACGCCTCTCACCCAACCCGCATCCTGGGCGCTGGCTGGGATACAGGCTGTGCCAATCCACCCGAATTGTGGGGGACTGGGCGCCCATGGTATATCCTGAACATGACTGGTTCCAGCAATGTCGAGCTCAGTTGCCTTGAAATCACCGACCATTCCAGTTGCATTGAGGATCACCTCTTCCCCACCGGGGGTTCGGAGTACACCTGCCAGCGCGATACTCCACCCTATGGCGACTGGGCTGAAACCGGCCTCTATGCCGAGGACGCTGCCAATGTCCACCTTGAGAACCTCTACATCCACGGACTGGCAAATACCGGTATCCAGGCAGGGCGACTTACCGATTGGACAGTTGAAAACGTGCGCCTCATTGGAAACGGATGGGCTGGCTGGAATGGCGACCTGGTCGGGGATAGTTCAAACTCAGAGAACCATGGCACGCTCATTTTCCGCAATTGGACGGTGGAATGGAACGGTTGTGGTGAAACTTATTCGGATGGGGAACACCTCGCCTGTTGGGGGCAGGAAGCCGGTGGATATGGCGATGGGGCTGCCTTTGGTGGTACCACCGGCGGTCGTTACATCATTGAAGATTCCAAATTCCTGCATAACACCTCCGATGGGCTGGATATGCTTTACACGCGTCTACCCGATGCAGTCATCGAGATACGCCGTACCATCGCCGAGGGCAACGCCGGCAACCAGATTAAAACGACTGGCGCAGTGACTGTTGAGAATAGCATCATCATTAGCAATTGCGGCTATTTCCATGGCATGCCATTCTGGAATAACGATGATGATTGCCGTGCTGGAGGAGATGCTCTGGCCTTTGCTTTGCAGCCCGGTGGGCAGGTCAGCTTGATCAACTCCACGGTCACTGGTCAGGGTGGCTGCCTGGTGATCGCTGAATGTGCCCTCGACCAGACCTGCAACGGCAGCGAGATAGTAGGCGTACAGAACACCATTTTCCAGGGTCAGGTGGTCTTCTGGTCGCCGCAGGATGAGACCTGCTTTGCCTGGTATGACGATGAATCCTCCCCAGCCATGCCAGCCAATCCTTTTGAGGTGAGTTATTCGCTGATCACAGATGCCCGTTTCGGTAATGTTACCCCTTGCCCGGGTGGGCATAATCTCTGTGACGGTCCTTCCGGTCTGATGAGCATTGCTATCGACAGCTTCGATGCCCACCTGCAAGCAGATAGCCCGGCCATCGACGCCGGGTTGATCGATGGCGCACCTTTAGATGATTTCACCGGCCAGCCAAGAGATGCTACTCCTGATATTGGAGCGTACGAACGTTGATTACAATGAATCAAAGAGAGATATTCACCATGAAGTCCGTGCGGCGCCTGCTCAAGTGCGATGGTCTCCTGCTCCAGAAGATGAATACTAAAGGCGAGTTTGAGCAAGTGACCCCCAGCGACGTATCCCAGATGAAAGCCTGCATCGATGCCAACCGAATCCTGACCACCCCCTTCGATTACCTGGCGGAAGGCAAGACCGCCGGTTTCTCCCCTGCCCAGGTACAGGATATGCTGCAGGAATGGGCTGAAGCCGGTGCCACCTGGTGGGTGGAAAGACTGTGGGAAACCCCCGAGCAACAGGCTGCCAAACGTCTCCGCTAATCAGAAAAATCACAGTTCAGACACTATACGCTAATTGCGAATTGCCCCCTTTCATGCTATGCTTAACCCCATGCGCACCCTGATCATCTCTGATATCCACGCCAACCTCACCGCCCTCGAAGCCGTACTCAATGATGCCGGGTCATTCGACGCCGCCTGGTGCCTGGGAGACCTAGTCGGTTACGGCCCTGATCCCAATGAATGTGTCGAGCGCATCCGGGAGCTGCCCAATCTGCAATGCATCCTGGGTAACCATGATGCCGCCGCTGTTGGCACTATCGAAGTGGATGCTTTCAATCCCGATGCGCGCAAGACTGTCCTGTGGACCCATGAGCATCTTACCCCAGCCAACTCGGAATATCTACAGCATCTGCCGGAACGCATCACCCTTGAATACATCACCCTGGTACATGGCAGTCCATTTCGCCCGATCTGGGAGTATCTGCTCGACACTCGTTCAGCTACCATCAGCTTTGAGTTCTTCGAAACTCCCTATTGCTTTGTCGGTCATACTCACCTGCCCGTGATTTACCTCTTGCCCGATACCCGCCTCACCGCCCAGCTGATCGTGCCCGAGCACGTCTCCCAGATGACCCTCGCCCCGCGTGCCATCCTCAACCCGGGTTCGGTTGGCCAGCCGCGTGACCGTGACCCGCGCGCCGCTTACGCCATCCTGAACCTCACCGATTACACCTGGGAGTGGCACCGGGTGGAGTATGATATCCAGTCTGTCCAGGATCGCATGCGCCAGGAAGATTTGCCCGAGCGCCATATCAGCCGTTTATCTGACGGATGGTAGCAACAGGGTTATATCATAACCTCAAGGGAACATTCCTGCCTGCCAGGACGTTTTAATCTTAGCAATCCATCCAAGGAGGAGCCCATGATTAAAAAAGTCGCCTTTGTCCTAGTCATCTCATCCCTGCTACTTGCCGCCTGCGGAGCATCCGCCAGCAACCTCATGTATCCTGGCCAATCTGGTACATCTGGTGTTAGGACAGAAGTGCTGAACGGCGAAGCACCAGCCATGCTGCAAGCAATCCCAAGTGAAAAAAGCGCCTACGCCCTGGACCAGTCGGCGGCCTCAGTCGATCGGCTGGTGATCAAGAACGCCTCTTTGTCTATCGCCGTAGATGACCCGCTCAAGTCGATGGATACCATCTCGCACATGGCTTCAGCCATGGGCGGCTTTGTCGTTTCCGCCGACATGTACCAGCAATCGCTGAGTAATGGGGTCAAGGTGCCTCAGGTATCCATCACCATCCGCGTGCCCGCTGAGCGCCTGGAGGAAGCCCTCACCACCATCAAGGCCGAGACTGACCAGCCCATTATCAGCGAGAACCAGTCCAGCCAGGATGTGACCGGTGACTACACCGACCTGAACTCACGCCTGGTCAATATGCAGGCTGCCGAAAAACAGCTCCAGGAGATCATGGCCTCCGCCACCAAGACCGAAGATGTTCTTTCTGTATATTCCCAACTGGTCTCGGTGCGAGAGCAGATTGAGCTGATCAAGGGTCAGATGAAGTATTACGAACAGTCCGCCGCCCTGTCATCCATCAGTGTGCAGCTGATTGCCAATGCCTCCGTGCAACCCATCACCATCGCCGGCTGGCAGCCCAAGGGTGTCGCTAAGGAAGCACTACAGTCCCTGATCAACACCCTGCAATCGCTGGCCGACTTCGGCATCCGCCTGGTTATCCTGTACCTCCCCGTCCTGCTGATCATCTTCGTCCCCATCGGCCTGGTCATTTGGGGCATCATCAGCCTGATAAAGCGAATTCGCAAACCAAAAGTCATCCAAACGCCAACGTCCGAATCATAAAGTCACATTAAACCATTAGCAAAGCTGTCCAGTAAAGAATTGGACAACTCGTTTTCTTTATCATCAGGTATCCTTCCGGATGGATAACCAGAATCATGAATAGTCATTGTCTTGGCATATACCCTGCCCCTGGCACTTATCTCACCCTCAGCACCTGACCCGGGTAGACCACATATGGGTAACTGATCTTGTTCAATTCCACCAGCATCAACCAGTCGGCATCGATGCTATGCGCAAAATTGAGCAGCGTATCCGCCTGCAGGACCATCACCTTCTCAATGGGTGCCTGAGCTGATGAAGTATTCCTGTCAGAATCAGTAGCCTGGGCAGAAACGTTCCTGCCAACGATCGGTAAGTGTATGCGAAAGTTAACCTCCCAGACTGCTGGTGGTGATACAGTCGGTTCCGGTTCGGGCTCAGCCATCGCTTCCTGTATTTCTCCTTCGGGCAGTTGTAGCATATCACCAGGATGAATGGTAAAGGGATAGCTAAGCGAATTTAGGTCGGCCAGTTCCTGCCAGTCGATGCCAAAGCGCTTGGCCAGCGCAATCAGGTAATCACCCTTTTGGACGGAGTAGGTTCCTCCATGAGCTTCAGGTAGGCTTTCTTGCTGCTTATTCTCTCCAGAGCCAAGCACAGCCATGTTGCCCAGCACTGACCATGATTTCAGGAATGTGTTCACCCAGTAATACTGGTACTGCCCGGTATAGGCATCCACCACCTGCACGCTGCTTGAGTTATAACCGGTCAGGATCATGGTATGTTCAAAGGCTGCCACGCGGACAGTGCTCCCATCCTTGGCTTCGTAGTCCACCGGGGTTCCAGCCCACATTTGCCCAATCACCCACACGATCACCGGCCGCCCCGCACTGATCTCTTTACGTAGGTCATCCCAGCTCAAGTCTCTATGCGCCTCTGCCTCCAGCCCGAAATCCCGCAAGGTCTCCGCCACCGGCTCAGCATACACCCCATACCCATGCGGAGGGATACGCCCCCAGGCTTCATTCGGGTTACCGACGAAACCCACCTCCGGATTATCGGAGCTTGGCATTGCTTGCAGAAATTCGGTCTCCCCGATGCTCACGCCCCAATAAGCTGCCCAATCGGCTGCCGAGCGTGCCTCACACGAGAGGCTGTACCCCTGGGTATGACCGTTCACTCCGGAAACGTAGGCAGATTCAGGCAGGGAATCGCCTTGCGCAGTCGAGAAATCTACCAGAAGCAGTAAAGTTGACAATGTAATTATGAATAATACTCGCTTCATCGGGTTCTTCCTGTTTGGGATACTCCGGCAATCGTCAGTCTAGTTGCAATTCTTATGCCAGGCGCTCTTAGCGGGTATAATCTGAAATCATGCAGGTAATCAGCCAATACGCACAGCGCCAGTTGGGGTTACACCTGTCGCGTTCCCAGCTCTCTGCCCTTGCCCTTTATGAACGTGAGCTACTGGGCTGGAACACACGCTTTAACCTGACGGCTATCCGCGACCCTGAAGAGGTCCATACCAAGCATTTCCTGGATTCGCTCACCTGTCTGCTCGCCATGCGGGAAACCCCGCTTGGGCGGTTGGTCGATGTTGGCACGGGTGCGGGCTTCCCCGGTATTCCGCTCAAGATTATGCTTCCCAAGACCCAGCTTACCCTGGTGGAATCGGTCGGCAAGAAAGCCGAGTTTTGCCGTCATGTAGTCAAGATCCTCCACTTAGAGGGGGTGGAAATAGTCCAGGTACGCGCCGAGGTAATTGGACAAGACCCAGATCACCGTGAGCGCTACGATTGGGCTGTTGCACGCGCCGTCGCCATCCTGCCAGTACTGGCGGAATATCTGCTACCCCTGGTGCGTGTGGGGGGCAGTATGCTTGCCATGAAGGGTGAAAGCGGGCCAGCCGAAGCACACTCCGCGGAACATGCCTTGAAGGTGCTGGGCGGTCATCTGCGCCAGCTTTTACCGGTCACCTTGCCGGGTGTGGCTGAAGAACGTTATCTGGTGGTGATTGATAAAGTGGCTGCTACACCCATGGCCTACCCCCGCAAAGTGGGGATACCTGCCAAACGCCCCTTATAAACTGGACGATGAAACCTTTTCCACCCGGCCACCTGCCACTCGCCAGACGGTGGCTTTTTGCACGAACTCTGGCGTAAACAAGTCCAGGTCAGTGGTGGAGAGCAGCACCTGCTCTGTCTGGTCCAATCTTGCCAGCAGGTCAAACCGGCGCTGGGTATCCAGCTCTGCCAGTACTTCATCCAATAGCAAGATCGGCCAATGCCCACTTTTATCATGCATCCAGGCTACCTCAGCAATTTTGAGTGCCAGGATGGCTGAACGGGCCTGGCCGCGCGAGCCATACGTCCCCAGGTCAATCCCATTGGCTAAAAAGCGTACTTCATCCCGGTGGGGTCCAATGGTAGTGACCCCCCGGACGATCTCCTCCAGCCGTAATCTCTGCAGGCATTCCAAAAAACCCTTACGAATTTGCTCCTGGGTGAATCCGGCCCGGTCTACGGCGGCTTCCAATGGTAAAGCAATTTGTCCAGGCAACTGTGGCAGAGGATCATAAGCAGGTAGGTAGCTCAGGCGTAAGACTTCATTAGCGTGTGTCAGCTCGCGGTGCGTACGGGCTGCTAGTTTTTCAAGCTCTTGCACTGCCCTGATACGGGCATGGATCAGCTGTGCACCGTATGTGGCAATCTGATCATCCCAGTAGTCCAGCTGAGAATGATCACCTCTGCGCTCATAAAGCTGCTTCAGCAGGGCATTACGCTGCACCAACGCCTTATTGTATTCCGCCAGGGCGCCCTGGTAGTGTGAAATGACCTGTGCCAGCGCCAGGTTGAGGTAACGGCGACGTTCCTCTGGCCCACCCTCGATTACACCCATCATCTGAGGCAAGAACAGGACGGCGTTAAACTGCCCGATCACTTCGCCAGATTTGCGCTTAACACCATCGAATAACACTTCTTTACGCAGGTGCGTATTCCCGTTCTGACTATTGGGTTCCTGGATGATGCGCACTTCCATGTGGTGGTTCTCTACCCCGCGCGAAAAATCAGCCACAATGCGCCCTACTGCTAGGTTCTGGCGCGCCTCGATGAAATTAATCAGCTGTTTATCGCTACTGGTGTGAAAGGAGGTCAATGTTGCCAGAAAATAGATCGCTTCAAGCAGGCTGGTTTTACCCTGGGCATTATCCCCCACCAGCATCACTGTCCCACCCGGCACTTCCATATCCAGACGGGTGAAATTACGAAAATTGGTGAGAGATAGATGGGTAAGTTGCATTTCCTCAGCCAGTCATGCAAATGCCACGGATGGGTTTCGCCGTGGCATTCTAAGCGCGCTTAAATTATATCAAAAGAAGGCAGTGTTTTGGTGCTGGTACAGGTTAATTGTATGAAATGTTTATACCCTGTCTGGGATGACCTGCCCCTGATGTTCCTCTGCTTGCCAAAGTTTCTCTGCCCGGTCGACGAACAGGATGCCATCCAGGTGATCGATCTCATGCTGGAAGATGCGTGCCAGCCAACCCTTGGCTTTAACGGTCATCGGTTTACCGTGCCGGTTCAACCCCTTGACGGTTACAGCTGCCTGGCGTTCCACATCCCCCTGGACACCCGGTATGGATAAACATCCCTCCGTACCAACCATTGTTTCCGGAGAGGAGCGAGTGATTTCAGGGTTTGCCATGACATATAGCTTGGGGGGCGCTTCTTCGTTTTCCTCATCACCATATTCAACCACGATCAAGCGGATAGATTCATCCACCTGTGGGGCTGCCAAGCCCACTCCTGGTGCCAGGCGCATGGTCTCGACCATGTCGTCAGCCAGGGCCTGGAAATCAGGCCCGAAATCACTCACTTTATGAGCTTTATGCCGCAAAATGGCTTGCGGAAGGGTAACTATTTCACGTACAGTCATGAGAACAATTTTACCCGAATTTGGTCAAATTTGGGGAGGTTTTTTCGCTTTACGTAAATCTTCTGCCTGGCGATGATAGGCAGCGATATAGCTTGAAACACGTTCCTGTTCCTGCTGGGTATCAGCTTGTTGTTTCTGACGCCGGTGTTTAAACATGTAGTTAAAGATATCCCTCTGGGCTCGTGCCGGGTTATGGATTCCATAAAAAATGAATTTATTGTCGGTCCCCACATTGATAATCACGTTGCCGAAGTTCAAAACCACGCCCAGAAAACCCAGGCGCTCATAATCCAATCCGATGATGTTTTCCAGGGGGGCAGATTTTGTGATCTCGTCCCCGAGAGGCTTGCGCTCACTATCGATGATCTTATCTGCGGTGATGCGATAGATATCGTTGCTCCAATCCACAAATTTATATAACCACCATAAAATCGCCAGGCCAATCAGAGCAATACCAATCAGCAGGATTATCGCAGGTGAGGAAAGACTGATCAGGTCATTGGCACGCCAGTAATAAAGCAACCCCGTCCCGAACATCAAGCCCAACGCACTCAGCGCGGGTAATAAGGTCATCCTGAAAAGCACATACAGGTGTTTGCGATAAGTGATCATACCTCCGGCTTCCCAGCGGGTTTGAAAACGCGCCACCAGGGACTGCCAGAAGTTTAATTTCATGGGGATGAGTTTCGTCTCTTGTTTAAAGGTAGTGTTGGTTGCCACCTGTACTGTAGGAGCAGTCGAACTGGTGGGAACAGTGACCGCCTGAGAAGGTTCGATCTTTTGCCTGATCTTACCTTCGACCGTATGGATATCCATTGCCATCTGTCGCTCGATTGCCAGTTTACGCTCCTGATCAATCATGTTCTTTATCCCGACGGGGTTACCAATGTGGCGAAAAAACACCGCTCCCATAAAGGTTTGGGTAATCACATCGCCAAAACCGAGCAAGCGCCCAATCTGGCTGGATTTCGTCTCACCAGCTTTAATCGCCACCAGAGGCGCTTCTTGCCGGCTATCATACAGCCCAATGGTGCGTTCCAGCCACACAATCCGTTCGTCAGTGATGACATAATAATCGTTCCCCCAATCGAAAAAGCGCCATATAGCCCACAAAACTGCTGCAGCCACCATTGCAGCACCAAACCAGCCTGTTGCCAGGCGGAATGAGGCTGTCGCAATCTGGGTGGCAAAAATAATTACCATAATACCAATCCATGCCACCACCAATGGAGCGAGCTCAACCACAAACAGGTAGGCGGGATGTTTCCGACAGATGACCTTAACCGTTTCTTCCTCTCCAAGCCAGCGGAATGGCTTTGAATGGATCAGTTTATACCAGGATAGTTGCCTTTTGACATTCCTGGTGAGCTCCGGGAGGGTGTTAAACAAGGGCCGCAAAACTTCCACATGAATGCTAAATAATGTAGCCGGTTTTAGAGCTACCAGGGTAAATAACTTTGGTCTGCCTCGAAATACCAGATCAGCACCAAAGAAATCTCCATGTTTAAAGACATAACTCTCTCCCTGACCCTTTCGTACAAGTTGGGTATAGCATACCTTTCCTGAAACCACAATAAAAAACGGATAATTCTTACCATCCAGGTGTAAAGCTTCCCCCTCCCTCAGCGAGGTCGGCTGGATGAATGATGCCACCCGATCGAGCTGAGCATAATCCAACCCATCAAACAGCTTGATGTTTTTAAGCATCGAGATGATCTGTTGTTTATTTTCAGGCATAATATGATTGTAGCATGAACGATGCTTTTCGTAAGTACGGATGCACGATGCATACCAGTTCATAAAAAGGCCTGAACAGCAGAGATTTCTGCATGTGATAGAATATATCCCTCTTTTATTTAACTCAGGAGAATGCTTCCATGCCTATTCACTTTGGCACTGATGGTTGGCGCGCCGTTATTTCTGATACGTTCACATTTCATAACCTGCGCATGGTTGGACAAGCCATTGCCGATGCAGTCGGTTCTGAAAACTGGCTGAATGGAAACTCTGCAGAAACGGACGTTGACCATCACAAAATGGTGGTCGGATATGACACCCGTTTCCTTTCCGATCGTTACGCGGTGGATATGGCACGCGTCCTTGCCGCTAACGGTTACACTGTTTATCTCTCACAGTCAGATGCCCCCACCCCGGTAATCTCATTCGCCGTTCGCCAACTCGGCGCAATTGGTGGGGTGATGATCACAGCCTCACATAACGCCCCTCGCTATAACGGGGTTAAATTAAAAGCTGCCTATGGTGGTTCTGCCCTACCTGAACAATGCCGTAAAGTGGAAGTTTATTTGAATGATAATGAGGAGCGCGGTCGCGGTCCGAACCTGATGGATTTTGAACTTGCCCGTCAGGCTGGCTTAATCCAACGCTTTAATCCACTCCCTCCCTATTACGATCACCTGCGCACGCTGATCAATTTTGACCTGATTGCCGAAAATCCTTTGCGAGTGGTAGTTGATTCGATGTATGGTTCTGGCCGAGGAGTCATCAAGGGCATCCTTCAAGGCACAGGCTGTGAGGTCCAGGAAATCCGCGCTGAGTTAAACCCAGGTTTTGGTGGGGTTCACCCCGAGCCAATCGGACGCTACCTGGGAGCGCTCGCCAGCGCTATCAGCATGGGTATGGGTGATTTGGGATTGGTAACTGACGGTGATGCCGATCGTATCGGTGCCATGGATGGGCGTGGAAATTTCATTGATCCGCACAAGATTATGGCTTTAGCCTTACGTTATCTGGTCGAAAAGCGCGGCTGGCGTGGTCCGGTCATTCGCACCGTCTCCACTACCAGCATGATCGATCGCCTTACGGAGCGTTATGGGCTGACCATGTATGAGACACCGGTCGGTTTCAACCATATTGTCGATTATATGCTCAAGGGAGATGTTCTAATTGGCGGTGAAGAGTCAGGAGGCATCTCTTTCCATGGTCACATCCCTGAGGGTGATGGTATCCTAATGGGTCTGTTGTTATTAGAAATCGTTGCCACCTCAGGAGCAACACTCTATGAATTGGTGGAAGATCTCCAAAATGAAGTGGGACCGGTTTACTATCAACGCACAGACTTGCGCTTGAGCCACCCCATTTCCAAGCAGACGATGAGCCGTGTGCTGGTAGTGGATGCACCTACAGAAATTGGTGGAGAGAAAGTATCTGGCGTTTCTACAGTGGACGGAGTCAAGTACCTGATCGCTGATGGTTCCTGGTTACTCATCCGGCCCTCCGGCACAGAGCCAGTGTTAAGAGTTTACGCAGAAGGTCGCACGCCCCAAATGGTAAAGGCGTTGCTTGGTTATGGCGAACAAATAGCCACTCAGGTTGCGTAAAGCTTTATAAATAAAAGATTGGGATCATCGGGGTAAACTATGCCTTTCTGATCCCAATCTCTTAATTTAATGCTGCGTAATTACAAAGATGCAGTCCTCAACTTGCGCATCAGAAAGATGATCACCACCAATACAAACCCGGCAACTAGAAGCCCGGGTGTCCCTAGCTCATCTCCAATCCCAGTCGGAGGCAGGGCAGTAGTGGTGGGTTGGAGAGGTGTTGCCGAGGCCTGAAGAGTCGAAGCAGCTGTAATAGCGATCTGAGTAAGCAATGCATTGCGTGTGGCAATTGCCATATCAAGCGTTGGTGATTTTGTTGGAGCAATAACAATGACCGGAGTATTCGTTGGCACTCGAGTATTGGTGGGGGTATAGGTAGGTATCCTGGTATTTGTAGCAGTGGGTACAGATGCAGTTTGGCTGGCAGATAGGGCAACCACAGTATCTTGAGCCGCTTTCGTTGCCTCTGCATTCTGTGTTGCCCGTTGGTTGGGTAAATATCTAAATAAGGCCAGTCCGGCAATACAAAGCAGAGCCAAAACCATGATCCCACCCAGGGTGCCTGCGATGATTAAAAAAGTACGGTTCCCATTTCTCTCTGGTGGCTTTTCTTCTCCAAGCTCCTGCTCGACATCATTCATGTCTGTAAAAGCCATAATACTTTCTCCTCACTAATCCATTATGGGTGATGGATTTTCACCCGATTACCTCGAGATTTGCCAATGGAACTTGGACCGTGTCTCCATTTGTTAAACGCACCCCGGCTGCCTCTGCCCGTAACCCACTTGGTAATACCGATAATCCCGGCGGCAAGTTGGTTAGGGTACCAACCATACCTTTGTAAGGAGGGCTGACTACTCGAACCGTCTGACCTGTGGTAAAAGTAGCCGTATCGCTGATAACCTCAGGGAGTACCCCTTCGGGAAGCGCGATAACAGCTTCAGGACGGGTATTCCCAATGCGTTCCCAGGGTTCAGCATTCACCGATACCTCGCGCATTGTACCAGAAACTAATATATTAAACGCATCCTGATTCATGGGTAAATTCCCAAATCCTTCAATCAGCATGAGCGGATAGCTGACACTTTGTGCCAGAGGTACCAATGCTGAAGCCATGCTTGCAAGGATCAGACCTCGGATAGGTAATTCTTCTGCTGAGGTCAGCACTCTTTCGTCCTCACAATAGCCAGCCATCACTACTGAACCACGTAAGCTGACATCCATCAATGCCGGTGTTACTAATTCGTCAGGGGAATGTGCCAGTATGTTCAACAAACCATAGTTGATCTTACCATTGCCCCACACCCCTTGAATCAGTGAGCCTACCGAATCGATAACCACGCCTCTGTCACCCAGAATATCTACAACCACCCCGGTATAGCCTGCTTTAAGCTCAGAGAATTCACCTTCTAATTCCAACAATATCTGTCCACCGCCAGCTACCACAACTGCACCAGCCTTTGGTGTGCGTACCACACGGCGTCCTATCCCAACGGGGCCAGCAATTACGTCACCTTCAGCGACCTCGTCCCCGGCTCTACGTTGAATATAATGATCGGCTTCATCAGGTTTCAAACCTAATCCATGTGCAATATCTAATAATAGATGTTCAGGACGAAGCTTTGCTTCAGCAACAACATCCACCGGCTTTACTGATTGTCCACGCCGGGCAATAATCCGCCCTGCAGAAGGCATTATTCTTTCCCGCTGGATAGTTACGCTGGGTAGGATATGGGTAATTGCTGCTCGCATGCCTAATTCTCCAAAGCGTATCTGGCAAAAAACCGATCATTAAGATGAATACCGATATGCATTACCATTAATGTTGACCTGAAACAGCTGCTGCGAGCCATTTGTTAAGCAATTCCCTTCTCTGGGAAGGATCAGTGGGTAATCTCAGAGGACGTCCACGTGCATCGATCATGATGCCTAAGGTACCACCAACTACTTTAACTGTGCCACCTCTTCCAAAACCACCCATGCCTACATCGAAGCGATGCAAAGGTGTCAGGTGCAATGTGCCAGACTGTCCAACAGGTAGCCTGATTGCAACTAATGAGCCTTGTTGTACCTCCACTTCTGAATCCATGCCATCATCTCTGGTCATGCGGATGCGTAGGATCGGCGTCCCTGCTGGTGCTTTTCCAACCGGAGATATAACGGTACACAAATTAATAAAGTTCGTGACATCCAATGATTGAATTGTCAGCAGGGGGGTCACAACTGCTGCCGCGCCCAGGCAGGCAGCCAGGTTATTACGATCCAGTGCAATGGTAGTTACTCCAGTGGGCTGGAGACCATTTATGATCATCATCAAAGCTTGGTTGCGATCTGGGGCTTTGGTCAGAGCACTGCCTGATGCTATAATCGGCTCAAACCAGGGCAAAAGTCCTGACATTGACCCGGGCAGGTCGGGAGGATAGGTCTTACTGGCTTGCCTGATTGCCAGCAGCATGGCCTGGCAAGCAATCCCCTGTTCGATAGCTAATTCTTCGCTAGTAATCGGCAGGCTGGAGGGATATATCGCCTTGTTATGGATATAATCCCGCACATATGCTTCAGGGATATCCACTGAAATCCAACGCATAATGTCTTCTAAAGGACATAAATTGAGAATCTCAGGAAGGTTCTCACCCAGGCCTAGTCCTGGATAAGTACATATTCTTAGGTCTCCAGAAAATGCAGAAGCGACGGTAATTGCGGAAGCACCAACATCTACGCCCAGCACGCCTTTCTTCGTATGTGCATATTCCTTGCTGATAAAGCGGATGGTCCGTCCAAAGGCTGCAGCAGCTGGCATTAAATGATTACCAGTCCATGAATCCACTTCTCGAATCCCTCGCAACTGTCGGGAGCGCACCAGACGAAAGACCTGAGCCAGGGCAGGTTGGGAGGGCGTCAGCTGTTCGCTTTCATAAGATTGTCGGACATTTGGAGCAATGTGTAGGTTTACCAGTGAACCGATCGATTCCTGCACATTTCTAACCAGCTCTGAGTTCCCCGCATATAACACTTCCGGCCGTTGATCCTCGGGCATCAAATAGCAGGCTAATCCAACCGATTCAAGTAGACTGATGACCGAGCCCTTAGCACCACCCTCAATTCCACCCGCTACGACAATCAAATCCGGGCGTTTCTGCAGGATAGTATCCAAACGTTCGACAGTTCCACGCCGGTCATTCAAGCTCATCGTTTCCACCACACGGGCATAGGTCGTTGAAGCAAGGTTTTTAGCACTTTCTGTGGAAACATCTTCCAACAATCCGATTGCTACCACTTTGAGCGGAGGTCCCACAGACACCGTTGCCACACAGGCACCTACTCCCACCCCGTTTGGTTGAGAAGGGATGACAAGCTGTCCAGCACCATCAAATAAAACCCGCCCGGTGATATCATGTAGCTCATCCAGTGCAAGCTTGACACCTACACTAACATCATTAATTGGAGCCGCCGCAGTCGTCGGTACAACGCCTTGTCCCAAAAAGCGATAGCGTCCTTCAACGATATCAAACAGGATCACCCGGGTGGATACTGTTCCTATTTCTATCGCCAGGACTGAGTCGGCATCGATAAGTGAAGTAGGCATAGTGATTAACGATCAGATAAAACGAAGAATGACATCCCAAAGAAAACGGATGCGATCAATAAGTGCAGTAAGGGTGGCAACATAGGCACCAGCAAATAATACTCCCAATGTGACAACAATAAATCCCTGTCCAACCGTAGATAGATATTCCATGAACACGGGCCTTTGAACTGGTACACCTTCCTCCAGACGTCTGATTCCAGAGTGGAAATAAATGAGAGTGGTGACAATTCCCACAAGAACAATCACTCCATTAATAAACCACCCAACTAATTTATTCGCCTCGGCTGGAGATGATTGGAAATTCAGAATATTTACAGATGCTCCAACTTGAGGGAATATCGTCCCACGAATTGCCCCAACTACCACTGTTGCTGCTCCCACGCCGGTTAGAAAAGCCAGAACTGGTGTACTCCAACGAGCCAGTCGCGGCGAAGCCTTGGTTAACATCCACAGACCCAGAAATACCGCTGGAACCACGCCGATCATATAAGCGGTCAAATTAGTAAATTTGCCCGTGGTAAAAATCTGGAGTGCTGGCACAAGAACCTGATACCAGAGTACGTTATAAAGGATCAAGACCGCAGCATACCCCGAGGCAACACCAATGAAGATGTGGATTGCGAGTCGGAACAGAAAGTTATCTCCGATAATATAACTTAGCACCATAACCGTCAACAAGAAGCCGATGATGGCACCGATTGGGTCGGCCAGCTGTGTGAGTTGCTCTAACATAACCGCGGTTATTTCTCCGTCTTCTTATTCGGCGGCAGCATCTTAACCACTATCCCAGCAATGCTACCAACGAGAATGATCAACACAGACATAGTAATCCCAGCACTAAATGCATCCCATACCCCATTATTCTGGGTGTTGCCGACTGTTCGAGCATAGGCAATACCACCGGCCAGGCCTGCGATCAAACCTTGAACCTGAGCTGGGGTACTATCATAGTACGGACGAAGCAATGGTTCAGCCTGTGAGCTTGTGACGATCAGCAGTGGTGTGTTAACCTTCTGTAATTGGGGCCCCACTTGTTCTATCCAGATACGTGCGGTATCAGGATCGTTCGTCATCACAATCACAGCAGAGAAGTCCTCAATGCCAATTATCGAATTCAATGGAGTCTCTGCCCACACATTTTTACCATCCAATGAGTAGGGTAAGATACTCCTCGGTGAGGCAACCAAACCAAGTAAACCCATCGTGCCGCCGGGTACGTAGCCAAGGTTCGCATAGCTCAAATATATGCCTTGGGAACCAACCAAACTTTCACTGGCATTCTTGATCACACTTTCTGCCATAGCAGGACCTGATGGTGTCGTCGCGACCAGTGTCAAATAAGCACTTTTGTTCATCAGTTGGGTGATTACATTGGTAACCGCCAGATTCATTTCACCCACAAAACCAGCTTCATAATCAAAGGCAACCAATACTGCTGAGCCCGATGGTAACATCTGTATTCTCTGAGTAAAATCGACTACCCCAGGAATATTACCGGGTTGTGGGGGCGAAGTTTGCTGACTCTTGCTAATCACCATCCATACCACGGGCAGCAATAGAACAACTGCAATAATCAATCGAAAAATATATTGAGAGGTAATGGCACGTTGGACTGGTAATGGCTTTGGCTTGCCTTCATCAGCCAGCAATTCCTCCATCATTTGCATGCGAGCCTGTTGTTCCTCCGTGACTCGCAGTTTTATGGAGTAGGAAGGTGGTTTTTGCGCCCGGATGACTGATGGCTGGGCTGATATTACTCCACGCAAACCTGCTAGCGGTCCAGCCGTGACAATATCTGCACCCGACACATCCTCGACTGGTCCGGAAGGTGAAGTTGCCTCTTTGGGGCGAAGGGCTTCAAGCCAGGTGGGAAGATCAGCTGCAGCAATCGGTTCTTCTTTTTCTTCAGAACTTTCTTGTGGTTCTGCAGGCACTGCCTTGGTTAGCCAATCTGGTTGAATGACCTGTTCCTGACTTTCCTCCTCAGGGGTTTCCTCAACCGCAGGTTTTTCTGGCACTTGTTCAGCACCAAACATGCCACCTTCCAGTTTTATCGTGGAAGACGCTTCGAGGTCGGTTAACCAATCAGGTTTCTCTACTGGCTGCTGGGGTAATGGTTGCTCTTCTTCTGCAGGGACTTCCTGCTCGGCCTCAGTCTCCTCATGAGAAAAGTCTGGTTCTGCTTCCGATTCTTCCGCTGACTCTTCATGTGTGGTTGGCTCATCCGGTTGACCTGCACCAGCCTCAGCCAACAAACTCGCCAGCCAATCATCATCCATCGCACTTTCCTGCGATTGTGGTGGAATGGATGGTTGGTTTATTAGAGCGTCAATCTGCTCAGAAATATCATCGGAAGTGGATTCCTCAGGCATATCCTTAGACTGGTCAAGAAAACCTGCTTCGGTCTCCTTTAGCCAATCCGGGATGGCTTGCTCGAGACTTGATGATGGTTCTTGGGCAGTAGATGCCTCTTTAGCCTCATCTGTCTCTTCTGAGAAAGGAGGGATTTTATCCGATTCACCTTCCTCTTCAGCTGGAGCTAGAAATCCACCGGTTTTTAATGGTGCCTGGCAATATTGACACTCATCTAGCTCGGGTGGATTGGGCTTACCACATAGCGGACAGATAATCTCAGTCATGCATTAACCACCATATGGGCGATCGCTACCGATGAGAATGCGTAAACCGGTAGCTACTGTTCCCAATGCAACACCTAGTAAGAGTCCTCGAGCCCCGGCCATTGCAGGGACTTGGGTTATCCAGCCTCGGAGGATATTAAGCGGGGCAATTTCACCAATAAAGTACAGTGGAACCGTCCCCAATAGAACTACCAGTACGGTCACCAGGAATAAAATAGTGTTCCACTTGGGCCTGCGAGCAAGTAAACGCGCTCCAGCATATATCAGAACGACCGCCAAAACTGCCAGCAAACTTATTTCAACCGGAACCTGGAAAGTATTGAATAACCATAATGACAATGACCCTGTCGGTCCACTGATACTGGCCAGAAGAATGGTCAGGAGTAAAGAAGTCAGCAATACAACGGAATAGATTCTACCCGGACCCTGGCTACCGGCTTTTTTCCAATGCACCAAAGCCAGGTTGAAGATACCCAGAAGCAGGGCAAATGCTGCCAGGATGATAGCCCAACCTATCAGTGTAGATTGTATGCCACCAAATATCGTAGGGAAGAAATATCCCAACACTACAAACAAGCCTGAGATTACTGCAATGACCGCATTGGTTATGGGAAGTATTTTTTTCACGATAAGATTCCCAACAACTTCAAGATCGCTCCAAAAATGATGGCTACTACCAACAACCATCGTAATACGTCTTGCATACGCAGGCTGGCAGTATGCGCAATACCCTCTCCAAGATAAGCGCCTGCGGCATATAACTCCTCACCAAGTAAGGGTTCATCAGAGGTCGCATATAGTACAGCCTGAGCCGATATACTATCACTACCACCCACAGTCAATGAATGGCTACGTTCACCTGCTTCAGTCAGTAAGGCTACTTCGGTGCCAAAATGCCCCGCCAGGATATTGGCGGAGATATATTCATCGTGGATAGCAGGCATGGCTCCAGCTGCGTAAGCCATGGGTGTGAGTCCGGTCAGTCGCGCACTGGTCGGGTTATAACGTTCTTCTGTAGCCAGACTACGGTATGTGCTTTGTAAGGTGTCCTGGCTCAAGATGGTAATCACTCCATCACCAGAAGTCGCTACCGGAGGTCTATCGCTATTCGAAGCAGCCCGGGCACAACGATCAAGGACTGTAAGGCCAATTAATGCCGATCCACCTTGCAACTCATTGATACTTCCACGACCTAATGAGATATGAAGCCGTCTCCCCGCTTCTACGGCAAGATCGACTTCGCGTCGAAAGTGCTTAAAAGCCTGGATGGCTCGCATGCTGATCTTTGCGGGCATACGATCTGAAAAGATATAGAACAATATCAGACCCAGACAAAGTAAAAGAAAGAATACACACAGATAATTGTTTAACAAACTAAGCATTTGTTGCACGAGCTGGATCCTCCCTTAAAAAAGATGCAAATGCCTGCCGGTCAACGGGACTTTCAAGCACCTGAGCAAGTGCTCTTAATGCATGCTGTGATGCCACACCAGAAAGTAAAGGTTCGCTCAGATACACAACCTGTGCAAACAATACACTCAATGAATCAGCACCCTCAAGCAAAGAAGCAACAGTTTCGTTCATCCCCCAGCGTTTTAAAGCGCTCGCCCAACTCATCCAGATTGGCTGATTCTCACTCATAATTAAAGTATAGCACAAAATTGCGACGCGATTTTACATGCAATAGCTTGCCTGCCAGGTCAGCTTGAAATATGACAGGGTACAGGTGATTCTCATGCCATATATAACTGTCTCTTTCACTGAACCGCGGCTAAACTAGTAAGTTGGTCTATAAGATCAGTTTTAATATTTAACGCCTCAAGCGTATATCAACCATGGAGTATTTTTGATGAAAAAACAAACCGCTAATATAGATGGTAACGAAGCGACTGCCTATGTTGCTCATAAGGTAAGCGAGGTAATTGCTATTTACCCGATCACTCCCTCCTCTACGATGGGAGAATTTGCCGATGAGTGGTCTGCCCACAAGCGCTCGAATATCTGGGGAACAATACCACTGGTGGTTGAAATGCAATCTGAGGGCGGCGCAGCAGGGGCAGTGCACGGGGCAATACAAGCCGGTGCACTCAGCACCACCTTCACCGCCTCTCAGGGGTTGTTACTCATGATTCCCAATATGTACAAGATTGCCGGTGAGCTAACTTCAACTGTATTTCATGTCTCAGCACGCTCAGTGGCAACACACGCACTATCAATCTTTGGTGACCATTCAGATGTGATGGCCACACGTGCGACGGGTTTTGCCCTGTTGGCTTCCTGTTCGGTGCAGGAAGCTCATGACTTAGCCCTGATTGCCCATGCTTCCACACTGGAAGCACGTGTGCCCTTCCTGCACTTCTTCGAGGGTTTCCGTACCTCCGCTGAAGTCAATAAAATTGAGATGCTCAGCGATGATGTAATTCGCACCATGATCTCCGATGATCTGGTGCAAGCCCATCGTGCCCGCGCTCTCTCGCCTGATCATCCATTCATACGTGGTACTGCCCAGAACCCGGACGTATTTTTCCAAAGTCGCGAGACCGTCAATCCTTTCTACGCTGCCTGCCCGGAAATTGTGCAGAAGACCATGAATAAATTTGCTTCCACTGTTGGTCGGAAATATAACCTATTTGATTATGCAGGTGCACCCGATGCTGAACGGGTGATTATCTTGATGGGTTCCGGAGCTGAAACTGCCGGCGAAACTGCAAAATTCCTGAGCGAGCATGGCGAAAAAGTGGGTGTGATCAAGGTTCGCTTGTATCGCCCATTCTCCCATGAACACCTGCTCAATGCCCTGCCCAATACGGTCAAAATGGTTGCAACTCTGGATCGGACGAAGGAACCAGGTGCAGGAGGTGAACCGCTTTATCTGGATGTGGTCAATGCCATCTTCGAGAGTGGACACCAGATCAAAGTGATCGGCGGCCGCTATGGCCTATCTTCCAAAGAATTTACACCAGCCATGGTCAAGGGAGTCTTCGATGAGATGGCTAAACCCCAACCGAAAAACCACTTCACTGTGGGTATCACCGACGACGTTTCTCATACCAGCCTCGATTATGATCCCGATTTCAACATTGAATCACCCGATGTTACCCGCGCAGTATTCTGGGGCTTGGGAGCCGATGGGACAGTGGGCGCTAATAAGAACTCGATCAAGATCATCGGTGAAGAAACCGATAACTACGCTCAGGGATACTTTGTATATGACTCGAAGAAATCCGGCGGGAATACCATCTCACACCTGCGTTTTGGTCCCAAGCCTATACGCGCTCCTTACCTGATCAACCATGCCCAATTTATTGCTTGCCACCAATCTAACTTCATCGAGCGCTTCGATGTGCTCAGGTTTGCCATGCAGGGTGGTGTTTTCCTGCTGAACAGCCTGTATGGACCGGATGAAGTGTGGGATTATCTCCCCCGCGAGGTGCAAGAGGTCATCCTGAAGAAAAAACTGCGCTTCTTCGTTATCAATGCTTATGAAGTCGCCAGGGAAACAGGCATGGGTGTACGCATCAACACGATCATGCAGACCTGCTTCTTCGCCATCAGCGGCGTGCTACCGCGCGAGGAAGCCATGGCCCAGATCAAGAAAAGCATCAAGAAGACTTATTCGAAATTTGGCGAACCAGTTGTCAACAAGAACTATGAAGCCGTTAACCAGACTCTGGTGAACTTGCATGAAGTGAATCTAACAGGAAAATCAGTTACGAGCACTATCACTCGCCGTCCGCAGGTCCCGGAAAAAGCCCCGGATTTCGTCAAGAATGTGCTGGGTAAGATCATCGGTCTGGAAGGCGATGAGCTACCCGTGAGCGCCTTCCCGGTGGATGGTACCTACCCCCTTGGTACTACCCAGTGGGAAAAACGCAATATCTCGCTGGAAGTGCCTGAATGGGTACCTGACCTGTGTATCCAGTGTGGCAAGTGCGTTTTCGTTTGCCCGCATGCTGTTATCCGCGCAAAAATCTACGATCCTAAATATCTTGACCAGGCTCCTGCCACCTTTAAATCTCTGGATGCCAAGTTCAAAGAATTTCCCAACACCAAATATACCATTCAGGTATCCACCGAAGACTGTACAGGTTGTGGCCTATGCATTGAAGCCTGTCCTGCCAAGGATAAGACCCAGGTGGGTCGAAAAGCCCTTAACCTGGTCGAACAATTACCCATCCGTGAGCAGGAACGCCTCAATTGGGAGTTCTTTCAGACTCTTCCCCTCGCTGACCGTTCACAGCTCAACATACGCACCCTGAAGAATAGCCAGCTCCTGGAACCTTTATTCGAGTTCTCCCTGGCTTGCACTGGTTGTGGTGAAACGCCTTATGTCAAGCTGCTCACCCAGCTATTTGGTGACCGCTTGATGATCGCTAACGCGACGGGGTGCTCCTCTATCTATGGCGGCAACCTGCCTACTACCCCATGGACCGTCAACCAGGACGGCCGCGGGCCATCCTGGTCGAACTCACTCTTTGAAGACAACGCTGAGTTCGGTTTTGGCTTCCGCCTGACACTGGACAAACAGAATGAATACGCTCGTGAGCTCCTACCACAGCTGGCTAACCTGGTTGGAGAACCACTGGTGACGGGCTTGCTCAATGCTGATCAAAGCACCGAAGGCGGCATAAAGGAGCAACGTGAACGCGTTGCCCTGCTAAAATCACGCTTGCAAGGTGTGAAAGACCCACGCGCCCGCGATTTACTCAGCCTGGCAGACATATTGGTACGCAAGAGCGTGTGGATCGTAGGTGGG
Organism: Anaerolineales bacterium; assembly: GCA_049287485.1. Classification (GTDB taxonomy): domain Bacteria; phylum Chloroflexota; class Anaerolineae; order Anaerolineales; family UBA4823; genus FEB-25. Next base: position 7,012 of record JBAQFX010000210.1, on the reverse strand, counting down.
GATGGTTGGGCTTATGACATCGGTTATGGCGGCCTGGACCATGTGCTGGCGATGGGACGTAAAGTAAACCTACTGGTGTTGGATACGGAAGTGTATTCGAATACTGGTGGTCAATCATCCAAAGCCACCCCGCGTGCTGCAGTGGCAAAGTTCGCTGCGAATGGCAAAGGAATTCCTAGGAAGGACCTTGGGTTGATCGCCATGTCCTATGGGTATATATACATTGCCCAGGTCGCCATGGGTGCCAGTGATCAACAAACTTTGAATGCTTTCCTTGAAGCAGATGCTTACGAGGGCCCATCGATGATCATCGCCTACAGCCACTGTATCAACCATGGTTTTGACATGCGTAAAGGATTGGAACAACAAAAGCTTGCCGTCCAATCAGGCTTCTGGCCACTCTACCGCTACAACCCGAAACTGGTCGAAGAGGGCAAGAATCCACTTATTATCGACTCAAAAGATCCGTCTATTCCACTGGAACAATATATTTATAACGAGACACGTTACCGTATGTTGTTACAGAGTGATGAGCAACGCGCCGAGATGCTGCTCAAGCTTGCTCAGCAGGATGTAAAATCACGCTGGGAGTTATATAAGCAAATGGCCGCTATGCATTACGGCAGCAATGGTGGGAATGAATAATCATTGAAAGGGATTGGAGAATAAACATGGTAGATCTGACCACAACGTACCTTGGATTGAAACTGAAAAACCCATTGGTAGCATCACCTTCTCCATTATCAGAGAAGGTCGAGAATGTAAAACGCATGGAAGAAGCCGGCATTGCTGCCATCGTGATGTATTCCCTGTTCGAAGAACAGATCATCCACGAAAGCCTTGAATTAGATCATTTCCTCAATCTAGGCACTGAAACTTATGCTGAGTCGCTGACATACTTCCCCAATCTAGGCAGGTATAGCCTGGCTCCAGATAAGTACCTTGAAAGACTGGAGAAAAATAAGCGAGCGGTTAATGTCCCGGTAATGGGCAGCCTGAATGGCGTCTCTACCGGTGGCTGGATCGAATATGCCCAAAAGATCCAGGATGCCGGCGCGGATGCCCTCGAGCTCAACATTTACTATCTGCCCACCGATCATAATCTCACCAGCGCGCAGATGGAGGAGAATTACCTCAAGCTGGTGAGTGATGTAAGGGCAAAAGTCAGCATCCCCTTGGCGGTTAAGCTGGCGCCTTACTTCACCGCCCTGCCGAACTTTGCCAGCCGTCTGGTGGAGGCGGGTGCCAATGGTCTGGTGCTGTTCAACCGTTTCTACCAGCCCGACCTGGACCTGGAAAATCTGGAGGTAGCTCCCAACCTGGTACTGAGCAATTCAGATGAGTTACGCCTGCCTTTACGCTGGATCGCCATCCTATATGGAAAAGTGAAAGCCGACCTAGCTCTAACCACCGGGGTGCATACCGGCGAAGATGCCATCAAAGCCATGATGGCGGGTGCCAATGTCGCCATGACTACCTCCGCCCTGCTCAAGCGCGGTACTTCAGTCATCTTGCAAATCCTCACCGGCATGGAAGAGTGGATGACTGCCCACGACTATGAATCTGTTCAGCAGATGCGCGGCAGTATGAGCCAGGGCGCGGTAGCAGAACCAGCCGCCTTCGAAAGAGCCAATTACATGAAAGTGCTCAACTCTTACAATCTAGATTTCGTCTAGTCTAAGCACAATCTCATACAAAATAAACGAGCGGGCGCGTGGCGTCCGCTCGTAGCTTTTAATGATAGCTAGGGTTACGGGTTAGAGAACTTCAGGCTCTTCATCATGGGCTTTCTTGTGACGGTAGACAATCCGTCCGCGGGTGAGATCATAGGGCGACATTTCAACCCGCACACTATCTCCTAACAAGATGCGAATATAGTACTTACGCATCTTCCCAGAGAGATAGGCCAGCACTTCATGACCTGTCTCAAGGCGTACTTTAAATTGGGTACCAGGCAGGGCTTCAATCACCGTGCCTTCGACCACAATTTTATCTTCCTCTTTTGCCATCCATACCTCCTGCTCAATAGGCTCACTACCAAGACCTGGTAGTAAAGTCCCTAGCACAAACGAGCTTACTCATACTCTGGCCGTACCTTGCGCTTAATCCGGCGAATGGCCTTCTTCTTTTGAATCCGGCGCAACTCGCTTTTGGATACGAACCAGCGCTTGCGACGAACCGTGCTCAAGATACCGCTTTTAGCTACTTTCTTGCGAAAGCGCTTGAGCAACGCGTCCTGCGACTCGTTCGGGCGTAAATTTACCGTGGTCAACTTCCTCACCTCCTTGCTCCATCAATCCTGGTTGCCGGGTGTTGGCGCAAAAAAAACCCGGCTGACGTTTACGCTCTCAGCCGAGCCAGGTATTGAATGCAATCCTGTGTTCAGTCATCAGTAATCGTTATCGTCCATCATCCATCCAAGAGAGCGATCCCTTAACGTCGTCCCGATTTTAATCCAACTATTGGTTTCTGTCAATTTTATTAGGCAAGTTATCCAGGTTTAATCGTGTACCATATCCCACGATTCGATTTCTTTCAATAGCCTACCCAGTACATCAAATATATCCCCTTCCCGCCCGCGTGCTTCCGCGGCCAGATAGGCCTCCTTAGACAGGTTTTCTCTGGCTAATTCCATCCTGTCCCCAATCATATCTGCTGTCCAGCGTGAGTTTGATACAATCGGGTCTTTCATCAAAGCTAAATATGCCTCCACAGCTTGCTCCCACCTACCGGCATCTACCAGCAGCACGACCAGCCCGGTTGGCAAGGTGAATAAGGTAAACCGGCTGTGCGTCTCAGTCGCGATGTGTAACATTTCCTGCAACGAGGCCCAGGCTTGCTGCTCTTGCCCAAGCAGGTGCTGAGCCAGCGCCAGCCCGCCGAGCGCTATGCCCAGCTCACCCGCAAACCCCATTTGCCGGAAGCCTGCAACACTCTGCTGCAAATATGCCATTGCCTGCACGTTCTCTCCCTGCACCAATGCCAGACATCCCATCTGTTCCAAGCTATGCACTTCCTCGCGCCGGAAGCCATCCAGACGGGCAGCCTGCCAAGCCTGCTCCAGGGTTTGTGCAGCTTGTTCATACATCCCGCTATACATCTGAATGATCCCTAATGCCAATGTCCCATAGGTGATGTAAAAACGATCCCCCAGCTGGTGCATTTTCACCACTGCCATCTCTAACATATCGCGGGCTTCAGGTAAACGTCCCGCCCATCCCAGAGACACGCCCAGGTGTAGTTCAGCAGTTGCCAGGCTCCCCAGGTCACCCACTGACCGGAACCACCCTGCTGCTTCTTGCATCAGCCGGGCGCCTGTCTCCCACTCCCAATGGATCAAATGATCATACGCAAGGTTCATTAGAGATCTTGCTTGCACACGCGGCTCGCCCGCTGACCGGCTCAATGCCATAGCTTCCTGATGTAGCTCCAAAGCAAGGATACGGTTCCCCATGCGATTCATGAGCTCCCCTGCCCAGGATAATACTACTGACTGCCACCATGCGTCACCCAATGTCTCGAACAGCTCAGCACTGTGCTGAAAACAGTCGATTTGGTCAGGTAGGCTGCCTACCAGGTAGCCGCGTTCTCGCCAGAGTAATGCTTGGGCATATCGAGTATCTTGTTCTACTGCCTCTGCCTCCCCCAATCTTTCTAAGCACTTATTAGCTAATTGTCTGGCCAAATCCACCTTACCCAATAAGCGGTTAAAGTGTACCATCCATGCCAGCAGCCAGCCCTCCTGGTTCAGTCCCTCCCCACTGACCGGAGCACTCTGCACACTCTCAATTGCCACCTGGCAGGCGTGCTTGCCTTCCGGGAAGCGGTAACGCAGGAAGTAGTACAAAAATAATCCTTCCGAGGCTTGCGACAACATTCCCAGGTCCGCCCTTTGAGCGGCCCATTCCCAGGCAACCTGCACATCGTCAATCTCCTTATCTACCTGTGCTAGCAGGACCGATTGCTGCGGTCCCTTGATCAATTTCTCCCAACGCTCGGCCTTCTCAAGGAAATAAACACCATGCCGATGGTGTACTTGATCCTTCTTTTCATCTGGTGCCTCAGCTAGTTTCTCCAGGCTGTACTGACGTACCAGGTCATGCATCTGGTATCGTCCCTCAGCTGTGCTCCCCAGCAGGCACTTGCTCACCAGGCTATGCAGCACCTGGGGACTGGCGCCTGCCACCTGATAAGCTGCCTGGGTGGTAAAGGAATTGCGGAAAACGGATAAATACATTAATATCTGCTGCTCATATGTGCTGAGCAGGTTCCAAGAATATTCAAAGGTCGCCCGCAAGCTACGCTGACGCTCCGGCAGGTCTGCCCATTCCACCGAAAGGAAATCCAGGCTGCGGCTGATCTGTTCAGCGATTTCGTGGGCTGAATAATCACTCACCCAAGTGGAAGCCAGTAGCAGACCCAGAGGCATTCCCTCCACCAGCCGGCATATCCGGGCGACTCCTTCCAGGTCCCCAGGCTCATATCCCGGCTTCACCCGCTGCGCAGCCTCTAAAAACAGCTCCACCGAGCTGTAATCCCACAGTTGTCCATTGGTATCTGGTGGCGGAACTCGCATGCCTTCCAACGAAAATACCCGCTCCCCACTCAGGTTCAGCCGTACTCGGCTGGTCACCAGTGCCTTGCTTCCCGGTGAGGCTGATAGCAGCTCAGCTACCAGCCCGGCACTCTCCACCACGGTTTCAAAGCTATCCAAAACCAGCAAAACTTTCTTGTTGCGTAAGTAATCCAGCAACTGTTTTTTTTGATCACCATATTCCCGGAAGGTAAAGCTCAGCCCATCAGCGATGGAGGCCAGCAGGGAGCTACCTGGTCCTAGCGCTGAAAGTGACACAAAACAGACACCATTTGTAAAGAAATAGCGATGTCTCTGGGCGGCTTCCAGTGCCAGGCGTGTCTTGCCACTACCTCCGGGCCCTAACACACAGATCAATCGACAATTAGGGTCCCGCAGCAATGCCCATAATTTATCCAGCTCTGGCTTGCGCCCAATGAAAGGCGTCAGGCTGGCGGGTAAATTTCCTAAATCCAACCCGGCTGCTTCACTCCGAAGGCGCTGGTAGAGGAGATTGATCTCCATACCGGGTTCGGCACCCATTTGCACAGCAAGTGCCTGGTGGAAGGAAGCATAATGTGCCAGTGCCTCGCCTCGCCTGCCCAGCAATGCCAGCAATCGCATAACGTGACCATTTGCTGCCTCCCCCAACTCATCCAGCTGCACCATCCTGCGGGCATAGGCAAGCGCCTGGTCCAGGTCTCCCTGCCGTTCGAATGCCGTCACCAGACAATCCAGTACTTTCATCATCTCCAGACGTAATTGCTCGCGAAGCACAGTGGCCCATTCCTCAAATACCAGGCTTTGGGGCAGGTAAAAGCCATCCAGGATATCACCGCCATAGAGCCTGGCAGCTTCCAGGTATCGCTGCAGACAATCCTCACATATTTTATATGCAGGGTGAGCATGCAATTTGCAGGCTGCCACCAGTGAAGTAAACCCGGATACATCCGTTTCAAAATCGCTACGCGGGTTGAATTGAATCTCCTGCGGGCTGACCAGCAAAAAGGGCTCGCGGGCCTGTTCACGGACTGATGCAGGCAGCTCACCTGTGAGCGGACGATCCCCCAGGGTGCCGCGTAGATGATACAGCGCCTGGCTCAAGCTGCCCCTGGCGTGTTCTTCATCTTGCTCCGGCCAAAAGAGACCGATCAGCTTCTCACGCGAGTGGGGGCGGTTACATTCTGTTACCAGGTAAGCCAGCAGGGCGCGCGCCTTATCCGTTTCCTGTGCATCGATGTACATCCCATCCAGGAAAAGGTGATACGTCCCAAATAACTTCAATGCAAGGCTTGCCATTTCCTCCTCAAATAAATCGCAAGCCAGAGCTTGCCCCGCTTTAATAACCGTACCAGGACGCAGACTGTGTAGTTAATCACATTATAACCATTTTTCATATTTTTTTAATCTTATTTGAGACTTTTTTGAGAGGCGTTTGTTACAAATAAGTAAAAGAAAATTTAATAAGAACCTATTTAAGTCATTAAGGGACAAAGTGAGCTTTTAATGGGGGCAGAGGATACGATTTATTACTCTTACCTGCTGCGCATGTGGCAGGTGCCAACCAATAATGAGCGCACCTGGCGCATCCAGCTCGAAAACGTGCAGACTGGCGAAAAATCTGGTTTTGCCAGCCTGGAGGATTTATTCACCTGTTTACGAAAGGTGACTAAAGGTGAAGACCATCCGTCAGGTGAGGGGAGTTCTTACGAGGTGCAGGGTTGAGGGAGAAGCCCTGCATCTCCAAATCCATCTTCTCCAGTCGAAAGGAGGACAACTTGCTAAAGAAAGGAATCAATCGAACACCTATTAGATAAAAAAATCTTCATTCTTGAGGAGAAACACAATGAATAAAATAAAACGCATCAGTTTTCACTTTTGCCTGGTTCTGATTGGCATTGGGATCCTGCTGCTGGCTGGCTGGGATAACCAGCGGGCCACGGCAGCACGACCAGATATCTGGATACCAGCCGCCTCGCTGCCAGAGCCATTAGGAGGCCATTCCGTCCAGTGCCCCGACCAGCCAGATACCATTTATATAGTAGGTGGAATTAACGCCACTGGTTCCAGCAACAAGCTCTACCGATATGTTCCCAATAACTGGGATTCACTGGCTGACCTGCCCATCCCGCTACGCGCTATGGGTGTCGCCTGCTACCAGGATCGTATCTATGTCGCTGGGGGCTTACTCGATGTCATGAACCGCCTGTATATATACGACATTCCGACCGACACTTGGATGCGGGGTGCTGATCTGCCCGATCCGACTGGCGGTGCACATTTGGGAGCCTGGGATGGCAAACTCTACCTAATGGGCGGCTCCCGTCTGGGTGGTCTCCCCTACACCCCAATCTCCCGTGTGGATGTTTATGACATTGCGTCCAACACCTGGACCGCTGGTGGTGCAACTGATATGCTCACACCCACTGCCTATTACGG
>JBAQFX010000209.1:0-6764 GCA_049287485.1 Anaerolineales bacterium | reverse complement strand
CGATATATCGTGCCCCGGCATATCATCGCCATTTCCAAAGAATTTATAAGATTGGTAATCCACACTATCCCGGTTAGATAATTGATCCAGCATTGGTCGAGAATTAGATAGGTATAATATCCGAAGCCAGGAGGGATTATCAACAATGGATAAATTAAATTCTGCGGATATTGATTATGGCTCCTATGAAGCAGCCATTGAGCGCAGCAAGAAACTCGAGGCAGAACTTCTACAACACCCCAAAAATTACCGCGTGTTAACTGGCGACAGACCGACCGGACGATTGCATATCGGGCATCTATTTGGCTCCATCCAAAATCGGGTCAGGCTAGAGCGGCTGGGGGTTCAATCCTACATTGTCATCGCCGATTACCAGGTGCTTACTGACCGTGAAAGCGCCAACTCGATCGCTGAAAACGTCAGGCAGCTGACCATTGATTACCTGGCTGCCGGGATCGACCCAGGGGATGGCAGGACCTTTATTTTTCCCCATAGCCATGTCCCTGAGCTAAACCAGCTGCTGCTACCCTTCCTAAACCTGGTGACCATCTCAGAGCTCAACCGCAACCCCACCGTTAAAGAAGAAATCCAGGATGCGGGCTTGAAAAGAATTAACGCCGGTATGTATACCTATCCGGTGCACCAGGCTGCCGATATCCTTTTCTGCAAAGGCAACGTCGTCCCGGTGGGTAAGGACCAGCTGCCCCACCTCGAGCTGACCCGCCTGATCGCCCGTCGGTTTAATGACCGCTTCGCCGTTTCACGCCCGGTTTTCCCCGAACCGCAAGCCTTATTGAGCCAGATCCCCCTCATCCTCGGGTTGGACGGCTCGAAAAAAATGAGCAAGAGCCTCAACAATACCATCATGTTGAGTGCCAGTGAAGACGAAACCGCTGCTCTCATTAAAAAAGCCAAAACAGACGCCGATGTGCAGATCACCTATGATCCAATCAACCGACCAGAGGTAGCTAATTTGATCAACCTGATCGCCCTGGCAACCGGTGATGCACCGGAAGCTATAGCTGAAAACATTGGCAGAGGTGGAGGCGTGAAACTGAAAGAAATGCTGACCGAAGCGCTCAACGAAAACCTGCGACCATTACGCACCAGGCGAAAGGCACTCCAGGCGAATATGGATTACATCCGGGAGGTATTGAATGCCGGGGTCAGGCAGGCACGCGCGGTGGGAGAACAAACCCTGCTGGAAGTCAGGCAAGCGATGAATATGGAGTATTAAGCACTAGGCGCAGCAAAAAACAGCCCGGTCAGGTTGGCGCGCCCCTTGTATTAGCAAACCATCTGTTCCGGTACAAATCAAATCATATTTTCCTTAATCACCATGTTGAACCTGAAGGTGATAAGGAAAAGTATTAATAATTGAATAATCATATATCCCGCTTGGAAAATTACCTCCTTCATGAAAATTACCTGGGCCTCACTCATCCTGATTCCTGTGTTTCTGACCGCATGTTCATCGTCGGTTATTTCCTCAACTTTCCCATCCGCTACTCAACTTCATACACCTACCAATGTTATATCCACAAGGACTCCCATACCAGCCTCCCACACTCCCACCATTGCACCTTCTGTAACTGTGGAACTAACCCCGGAACCACTCCCTCCACTGCAACTGATCACGCCTGGCAATGCAGAGCAAGTGGGGTTACTGCGCACGCTAACCATACCAGGCTTTAAGCCAAGTTCAGTCAGCCAATGCAGCCTGAGTTTCAGCCCTGGTGGGGAGCTACTGGCAGGGGTGTGTGATTACAGCACTGCCCCGGTTTGGGAGGTAAGCAGCGGGAAGCTGAAATATACATTGCTAGATGAAGCCGCACATGAAGTGGCCATAGCCTTCAGCCCTGTAGATGACGTGCTGGCAGTTGCCGGGTTTTCTGGGGAGATCCAGATTTTTGATGCGAATTCTGGGGTAGCACTTGAGAAACTCACCACCCTGCCATCCCAGGTTTGGAATATAGCCTCCAATCCCACCGGTAAACAGCTGGCTGCCTCTACTTTCAGCTCAGGGGCGTTCCTGACAGGCTTCCCGGATGGAGGGTTGATCTGGAACAATGGAGAGCGTGGCCGGATATGCGTGCTCAGTGTGGCATTCTCTCCCGATGGCAACCGGCTGGCGCTTGGAAGAGCAACCGGGGGTGTCATGGTGTTGGATGTCGAAACCGGATCGGTCGTGGTTGAGCTACCTGTTCCAGCGCCGGTGGGAGATTTGAGCTATAGCCCGGATGGTAGGTGGCTGGCAACAGGCAGTGATGATCATAAGATCCGTATGTGGGATACGGCAGATCATTCACTTGAGAAAATTCTAACAGGGCACACGGGGTTCGTGAATGGTGTGGCTTTCAGCCCAGAAGGTAGCCTGCTCGTCTCAGGCAGTCATGACCATAAAGTTGGCCTTTGGGATATACAAACTGGACGACCGTTGAAATTCCTATAAGGGCATCAGGATGTGGTGCTACGCGTGGCAGTAAACCCATCAGGGACCTTGATTGCCTCGATCAGCTGGGATGGAACTGTGCGCTTATGGGGGCTTTCGACAAAGTGATTGCCAATCGATTCACAGTTTAGATTTTGTGAATGATTGATACTGCTAAGGGTGTCTCGCTATAGTGGCTTGATCATATCCTGCTGGTGGATCATTCCAACCACAGATATTCATATGGAGCTAACTTCAATCGAAGTCGTTTATCGCTTACAGGAAATATCCGCCCCGAAAGCAGATCAGTCCAGCTTGATTGGCTACTAATTAAATTAAGCTCAATTTCCTCATTCTCACTGCCCAGGTTATGGATGGCCAGGATACGTTCACTCGCCGAACTGCGATAAAACGCCATGACATGATCTGCCCCACTCTCCAGCCACTCAAAATCACCCTCTCCCAGGGCGGGATGTCCCTTGCGCAGTTGGATCATCCGCCGCATGGCATGCCACAATGAGTCGGGGTTCGCTTTTTGAGCGCTCACATTCACCTTGTGGTAGTCATACGGAGGCGTATCGATCACCTGGGAATAGAGCTGCCTGGACTGCGAAAAACCCGCCGATGTTGAATCGTCCCATTGCATCGGTGTGCGCACCCCGTTACGGTCGGGCAACCAGATGTTATCGCCCATACCAATCTCATCCCCATAATAGATGATCGGTGCACCTGGCAGGGTGAACAGCAACGAATTGGCCAGCTCGATCTGGCGCTGGTTATTATTCAGCAGTGGAGCCAGGCGCCGACGAATGCCCAGGTTTAAACGCATGCGCGCTTCCGGAGCATACTCTTTCCACATCCACTGTCGCTCGTCTTCCGTCACCATCTCGAGGGTTAGCTCGTCGTGGTTGCGCAGGAAAGTACACCATTGGGTGTTATCAGGGATGGAGGGTGTGCTCTCCAACGCCCAACGGATGGGCGAGGTATCTTGCTTCTTGAGCGCCATGAAGATGCGCGGCATCAGCGGGAATTGAAACGCCATGTGAAATTCATCGCCCATACCAAAATAAGGACGCACATCCTTGGGCCACTGGTTGGCCTCACACAGCAGGATACGGTCGGGATAATTAGACTCCACAAACCGGCGCATCTCCTTTAGATAAGCATGGGTCTCGGGTAGATTTTCGCAGGAAGTGCCCTCACGCTCAAATAGATAAGGCACCGCATCCACCCGGAAGCCATCCACGCCCAGGTCGAGCCAGAACTTCATCACCTTGAGCATTTCATCTCTGACAGCCGGGTTATCGTAATTTAAGTCAGGCTGGTGAGAATAGAAACGGTGCCAGAAGTACTGCCCGGCGGTCTCATCCCAGGTCCAATTGGATTTTTCGGTATCCACAAAGATGATCCGCACGCCGGCGTACTTCTGGTCCGAGTCCGACCAGACATAATAATCCCGGTAAGGCGAATGCCGGTCCTGACGGGCAGCCTGGAACCAGGGATGCTGGTCGGAGGTATGGTTCACCACCAGGTCAGTGATGATGCGTAACCCCCGCTGATGGGCCTGTCCAATCAGGTCTATAAAATCAGCCAGGCTGCCATAATCGGGATGGATGCCGCAATAATCCGAGATATCATAGCCATCATCTTTAAGTGGTGATGGGTATATGGGGTTCAACCAGATACAGTCTACCCCCAGCTCACTCAGGTAATCCAGCTTTTGAGTAAGCCCGACCAGATCACCAATGCCATCCCCATTGCTGTCGCAAAATGCACGCACGGGTGCTTCATAAAAAATAGCATTCTTATACCAGGTTGCTGTTGCCATCCTTCGATGGTCTATCCCTTCACCGAGCCAGAAAGCAGACCACGGGCGAAATACTTCTGGAAAGCAAAGAACACCACCATGGGGACAATAAATGACAGGAAGGCTGCCCCGGTGAGGATATTCCAGTTCCCTCCCAGCGGGTCGATCAGGTTGGTGATCTGCACGGTCAGCACGGGTTTGTTGGTCAGGAAGATCTTGGCCACCAGGAAGTCATTCCACACCCACAAAAATTGGAAGATTCCCAGGGAAGCAATCGCCGGCATGGCTAAGGGCAGCGCCAGCGTGCGGAACGCCGTCCAGTGGTTAGCCCCATCCAGGTAAACTGATTCAAAAATTTCCCGTGGTAAAGAGCTGATGAAATTGCGCATCAGGTAAATAGCATACGGGAGACCAAAGCCAGTGTGGAATAACCATACCCCTAAAAAGCTGCTTTGAATACCAAAATTCACATACAGGCGTGCGATAGGCACCAAGACCATCTGCAATGGGATGATCTGCAAACCCACCAGCAAGGCGAATAGCCACTGGCGCCCTTTGAAATCCAACCAGGCAAAAGCATAAGCTGCCAGGGAGGCAAAGAAGATCGGCAAGAGGGTGGCTGGAATTACCACGATTACGGTATTGACGAAAGCACGCCCCATGCCTGCCTCATTCAACAGGTCGGACGTGTTGCATTTAAATATCGCCAGAGTGCTCGCCACTTGGTTCTTACAGTCTGAAAGGTAATCCCCTGTGCCCTTATAACCCACCAGTGCATCCACATAATTGTTAAGCGTGAACTTTGCCTCGGTTTGCCCCTCACCTGAAAGTGCTCGCATGTAGGTCAGAATGGGTGAGAGGATAGCCTGAGCATCAGTTGCATTGGTGGGTAACTGCGGGTCGACCAGGTGCGGACCATTATTAACTGGTTTCTTAAGATCTACCAACAGGTTGATCGAGCGCGTGTACTGGTTGACCAAATTGGGGTCAGCCAGGTTGGCAGTGGTGATCGCCGTGCCATCCGTACCATGGCAGGAAGCACAATAAGTGTCATATTCAGCTTTTCCGACCTGGGTAGCGGGTGCGAAAATCGTCCACCAACCTGTTTCACGGACTTCCTGCCGAGTGCGGAAGGAGGAGGTGAATAGCCCCAATGTGGGAATTAACCACAGAATACACATGATAATGATCGCCAAATGAAGGGGCAGTTTTCCAAACAATTGGTTCAGACGAGACATAGGTTTCATCGCATGGCCTCCTCGGTGCGGAAGCGTCGCACGTTAAAGATCATCACCGGTATAGTTAGAATAATGAGCAAGACCGCAATGGCCATCGATTTGCCCGTATCCGTGACGATCAGCTGGAACATGCGGTTCGCAATCACTTCTGTACCAAAGTTCCCACCCGTCATCACGAAAACGATATCGAAAATCTTCAAGACGTTAATCACCATCGTGGTAGTGACCACGATTACCGTCGGCAGGATCATCGGGAACATCACTCGCCAGAACAGGTTCCACTCACTTGCTCCATCCACGCGCGCCGCCTCCATTACTTCGGTAGGTAGTCCTTTTACGGCTGCCGAGAGGATCGTCATACAGAAACCCGCCCACAACCAGACCCCCACCAACATGAGTGAGAAATTATTGATGTTGGGATTACTGAGAAAGGCGACGGGCTGTAAGCCCAATTTGACCAGGATGCCATTTAATAACCCAATCTGGGGTCCGCCTCCGGACTGGATGTAATAAACAAAACGCCAGATGACACCTGCACCGATAAAAGAGATTGCCATGGGCATAAAGATGATCGATTTTGCCAGGCTTTCATAACGCACCCGATCTGCTAGGATCGCAAATAATAGCCCTACAGCTACCGTGCCAGGGACCATCAGTAGCAGCCACAAGGCATTATTCCGCAAAGCGTTCACCATCAGTGGGTTGGTGAGAGCGTAACGGTAGTTCTCGAAGACCCCCCAACACGGTTGGCCTGCAACGCAATCTGCAGAGGCTAACTGCGTACTGTCTTTATTTAGGAAACTCAATTGAAGGGTGTTTATCGTAGGATATATAATGAATATAAACATGATCAGGAGAGCAGGGCCGAGATAAAGAAATGGAGCCAGCCGTCCCTGTTTCATAATTTTTGGAACCATGGGCATCCCTCCCACTATTTAATTGGAAATGGGGCGTACAGTTAACCTGTACGCCCCAGATTGTAAAAGTTATTTACCGAGTCCTTGCATTTGCGCTTGTTCAGCCGTATTGAGCTCGGTTTGAATATCTGCACCCTGAACTACAGCAACAATGGCTGCCCATTCGGCTGTCCCGAAGGGAGCAGGGATGGTATCACCCATGTCAGGAGTAAAACCACTGGCACCAGCCAGTATCTCAGCTGACTTGGTCGTTTGCGGGTCAGTATATTTACCATTGGCATACATATTCGGGTCGATGCCAAATCCAGCCTTAGCCCAATTGACCGCACCGATAGGTCCTGTGAGATAGGAAAGCAGAGCTTGGGTAGCCG
>JBAQFX010000208.1:0-1598 GCA_049287485.1 Anaerolineales bacterium | reverse complement strand
GAAGATTCCACCCCCCACTATGGAGCGAGCTTTTTATTCTTCGCCTATTTTCTGGATCGTTTCGGGGAAAATGCCACTAGGGCACTTGTCGCCAACCAGGATAATGGCTTAAAAAGTATCGATTCCACTTTGCAACAAATTAATGCGCGAGATCCACTCACTGGCAAGCCAATAACCGCCATAAGTTTCTTCAGGGATTGGGCGATCACCAATTATCTCATGGACCGCCGTGTTGCTGACGGACGATTCTCGTATACAAGCTATCGTGGTGCTCCCCGCACAAAACCCACCGAGATCTTCTACACATGTCCTGTACCCACCACCACTCGGGATGTTCATCAATTTGGTGTGGATTATATACGCTTCAATTGCCCTGGTAGCTATACCCTTCACTTCGAAGGTTCTATTCAGATTCCTCTCTTACCCCAGGATCCTCACTCAGGCGTTTATGCATTTTGGGCCAATAAGAATGACGAATCAGATACAACCCTGACCCACTCGTTTGATCTCACCACTTACACTGGACCTGTTACCCTTAGTTATTGGACCTGGTACGACATTGAAAATGCTTGGGACTACGTCTATCTCGAAGCCTCTACCGATGGAGAGAACTGGCAAATCCTTACCACTCCTTCCGGTATTTCTGACAATCCTCAAGGGAATAATTATGGTTGGGGTTACACCGGATATAGTGGATCAGGCGCTTCCCCCACCTGGATCTATGAAACGGTCGATCTTTCTCAATTTGCCGGACAGAATTTAGTATTGCGATTTGAATATATCACCGATAGCAGTGTGACTGGCGAGGGTTTTTTGCTGGATGATTTATCCATTCCTGAGATAGGGTACAGCACCAATTTTGAAACGGATAACGCTGGCTGGCAGGCAGAAGGTTGGGCTCGCATCCAGAACATCCTGCCTCAAACGTATGCTCTGGCTTTGATCTCCGTGGGAGACACAACAAGCGTCCAGTATATCTCTCTAGACCCTGATATAACCGCAGATATCCCCTTTACTGTTGGTAAGGGTGTGGATAATGTTGTCCTGGTAGTATCGGGTACGACTCAATTCACCCGTCAGCTGGCACCCTATCGCTTCAGTGTGAGCCAACCCTGATAGATAAGCAAAACGGGTGCCGATCGTTAATGGCACCCGTAAGTCTATACCAAGCTGCATTACTCCCACTTTATTCTTGTTTCAGATGGTTTCAACCCTACCTTGTTCACTCTTTCCGGTATGGAGCCCTCAAAGCCGATAGTTCTCGTTCCAATTCCGCTCTTCGTGCTTCTGCGACTGCTTTCACTTCATCCATTAGCCGCGTGGCTCGGTCTTGAAGTTGAATTCGTATATCTTCCCCCGAGGCTGGAGCGAGCAGGATCGCAATCGTTGCACCCACCACTCCCCCCATCATCATACCCGCCAGGAAATTGAATGCCTTTCGCATACTGACCTCCTTCAATAATTTGCATGTTGTATACTGATATTATAATATAGGTCGAAATCCTTATTAAATTAGCCTGGGAGGATATATTTTCGAACATTTCACTGTATAATGAATCAGCCTTTTTGCATTTTGATAAAAAAACAGCTACTCTATA
>JBAQFX010000207.1:0-8900 GCA_049287485.1 Anaerolineales bacterium | reverse complement strand
GCGTAGCCCCTGCGTACGCCCATTTTTCGAGACCTCGTTCTCCAGCGAGTAAATCAACCCAGCATAAACATTCACGCGTATAATACCCCCATGATTGTCAATGAGGTCCAATCAAAGTCCATCCTGTCCAAATCCCAGGTCTACCCCTATGTCACCAATCCCTACACCGGTTGCCAGCATAATTGTACGTAACGCTACACTCGCTTAAGGTACTCCCTATGACCCCCATTCGCATGCAAAAGATAGAATCCGCCGCCCGCATTGTCATGGCCTTCACCGAAGCCTTCAACCAGCACGATATCCCTGCCATGATGCAGCTGGTAAGCGACGATTGCCTCTTCGAAGAGACTTCCCCGACTCCGGATGGCACGACTTACTCCGGAAAAACCGCCATCACACAATACTATCATGACTTCTTCACCCACTCCCCCCAGGGTCACCTCAAGATCGAGGAGCTTCTTGGCTATGGCATCCATTGCATCATGCGTTGGCGCTATGATTGGGTGGATGCAGCCGGGAATCCCGCTCACCTCCGTGGCCTCGACCTCTTACGCCTCCAAAATGGCTTGATCTGCGAAAAGCTGTCTTATATCAAGGGTTGATCCAGTTCGCATTGCGTGAATGGTGCTTAAATGTGGCTTTATTTTGATCGATAAGTTAGGGGATATTGTTTAGCGTGTACTTCTACCAGGTTCATTTTCTGTCGTTTGAACATGGCATTCAGGTCTATCGGTATTTTCACCTTTGGTTGGTTTTGTAGGTATTCACCTATCATCTCTGCATCCATGGGTTTTCCGATGAAAAATCCCTGTCCGTAATGACAGTCCAGCTCTCTTAGCTGGATGAACTGATTCTCAGTTTCGATCCCTTCGGCGATGGTATCCACTCCCAATTCATGCGCCAATGCCAGGATGGTTTTTACAATCTCCGCCCTATCCCCGTTCGTGCCAATATGATTGATAAATGAATAATCGATCTTTAGCGTATCAATGGGAAACTGCTGCAGGTAGCTGAGTGAAGAATATCCCTTGCCAAAATCATCGATTGCCAAACCAATCCCCAGCTCACGTATCTTGTTCAGGATGTCTATGATCGACTCTGCATTCTCCATCAAGACATTTTCGGTGATCTCCAGGTTTAAACAGGCTGGATTCAAGTTCGTTTCTTTGAGTATTTTGCGTATCCTGTGGATAAATTCCGGCAGACTGAATTGCGTTTGTGAAATGTTGATGTTCATAAATAAATCCGCATAATCGGGGAATTGCTCTTGCCATTTCTTCATCTGGTTACACGCCTGTCGCAGCACCCAATATCCAATCTCCATGATCAAGCCTGTTTCTTCGGCAATTGGAATGAATTCTTCCGGTTGAATGTATCCTTTCTGTGGGTGATGCCAGCGTAGCAGGGCTTCAAAGCCTGATAGGTTGTTTTCTTTTAGAGTCACGATTGGCTGGTAATGCAGGGTGAACTCGCCTCTGGCCATAGCATGGTGCAGGTCGTTTTCAAGATTTAACCGGTTAATAACTTCCTTGCGCATTTCAGTGTTGAAAATTACATATTTTGCCTTGCCAAGCATTTTTGCCTGATACATGGCTATATCCGCATCGCGTACGATATCCTCTTTGGATAAATGCCCATTACTGCCCAGTACGATTCCGATACTCGCAGAGGTGAAGATTCGGTTATTTCCCACATGAAAAGGCTTTCCTAGCACTTCCTGGATGTGTTGGGCGAAATGAGCTGCAGCCTGTACATCCGGGATATCGTCAAGCAAGATGACAAACTCGTCTCCACCAAATCGTGCCACCGTATCAGATTTTCGCACACAGGTCATAAGCGTCTTGGATATTTCTACCAACAATGCATCACCAACTGCATGTCCCAGGCTATCATTAATGACCTTGAAACGATCAAGGTCGAGGAATAATACGCCGAAATAATATTTCTCGTGCCTCCAGCTATGCTGGATCATACGATCGAGGCGATCCAGGAATAATGCTCGATTGGGCAACCCAGTCAACAGGTCATGAAATGCATCGTGAACAAGCTGTTCCTCGGCCTTCTTTCGCGCGGTGATATCCGTTTGCGATCCAGCCATCCGATAGGCTATTCCATTCGCATCCCTCACCGCCATACCGCGCACCAGCATCCAGCGGTATGTTCCGTCCCGGTGCAGGATACGATGCTCGCTTTCGAAATGGTGAGTGTTGTTATTGAGATGGTTGTTCAAGGCATAAACGACCGCCTCACGGTCATCTGGGTGGATGTGGTTGATCCATGCTTCAATCGAGGGCGTGATCTCATCCTCCGCATATCCCAGCATGTCCTTCCAGCGTGGCGAGTAATAAACTTCTTCCTTTTTAATATTCCAATCCCATAAACCATCATTAACTCCGCGCGTCGCCAGGAAGTATCGCTCTTCGCTCTCTCTCAGTGTTTCCTCAGCAAGCTTGCGCACGTTAATGTCTCTTAAAAGTACCACCCAGTTGTGTACCTCAGATGGATGATCTTCCAGGGCCACAAATGAAAATTCGGCATAAAATAATTCTCCGTTTTTTCGCCTTAATTGCCTTTCATAGATTTCTTCACGACGATATCCTTGTAAATCGCTAAGTTTAACTCCATTGTTTTCACCTTCCAACTCTGGGCCTAGCAGGAATAGAGCGTTCCTCCCAATCAACTCTTCCTTTGGAAAACCTAAAATTTGTGATGCAGCCGGATTACAGTTTATTATTTCTGTCATCAAGGAATTAATAATAAAAACACCATCGGTCAGGCATGAAAATGTCTTTTTAAATAATTGCTCCGATTTCTTCAGCGCGATGTCTGATAGCTTGCGCTCCATTGCATATCGTATCGACCGCGCCAACAAGTTCCCATCCAGGTTCCCTTTTGCCAGGTAGTCTTGAGCCCCATCTCTCACCGCACGTAGGCCGAGTTCCTCATCTTTCAGTCCGGTCAACAGCACCACCGGCATTTCAGTGAATTGGTCATGTAAATGTTGGAAAGTTTCGTAGCCATTGCTATCAGGCAGGTTTAGGTCCAGCAGGATGATATCAATCCCGCCAGCTTCCAGCCTGGATAAGCCTTTGGCGAGACGGTCAACCCATTCAAACTTAAACATAAAACCTGGGACGTCCTTGAGGATTTCCTCTACCTGTCGGGCGTCTCCGGCATTATCTTCGATCAGTAATATTGCTATACCACTATCAATCATACGTCTTGTCGGTTGGGAGCTGAACGATGCTCAACCAAAATGTTTTAATCTGCTGAACGACATTGATGAATTCATTCAGGTCAATTGGTTTGGTCAGATAGCAATTGGCATAACGGTCATATGCTCTGGCAACATCTTCTTCCGCCTGAGAGGCAGTCAGGATGATCACTGGAATACGCCGTAGATGTGCATCGCTCTTGATTTCTGTCAATACCTCGGGACCATTTTTCTTGGGAAGATTCAAATCCAGTAAGATCAGATCCGGTCTCGGCACATGTTTATATTGGCCAACATGATGCAGATAATTAATGGCTTCCTCACCATCTCGAGTAATCTCAAGCCTGTTATAGATTTTCCCATCCTGGAAAATTTCTTGTATCAGTCGCACGTCACCAGGATTATCTTCCACCAGCAGGATATTGATTAAGCTCAAATCGTCGGGTAAGCTCATACTGCCTCTTTTTCCTTGACGGGTATTGAAAAATGGAATGTTGAGCCCTCGCCAATTTTTGACTCAACCCACATATCACCCCCATGCCTTTCAATAATGCGTTTGCAAATCGCCAGACCGATTCCGGTTCCCGGGTAATCTTCCCGGTTATGCAATCGCTGGAAGATCAAGAAGATTCTATCGGTATACTTCGGATCGATGCCAATACCGTTGTCCTTGACGCTGATATCATATGTACCATTCTTACGCTTTGCATATATACATATCTCTGGAACATTCTCTCCATGGAATTTAATCGCGTTCCCAATCAGGTTTTGGAAAACCTGTGTGAGTTGTGTGCCATCGCCGTACACCATCGGCAGGTCATTGCAGGAGATCTTCGCTTTGTTTTCCCTGATGGCAATCTCCAGGTTGCTTTTCGCTTGTTGCATCACTTCGTTCAGGTTGATCTTCGCGAATGGCTTGCCTCGAGTTCCAACCCGCGAATATTCCAACAGGTCATTGATCAAAGCCTGCATTCGCTTGGCACCATCCACTGCATAATAGATAAAATCCTTGGCATCTTTGTCTAATTGATTGCCATAACGACGTTCCAGTAGCTGTAGAAAGCTGGAAACCATGCGTAGCGGCTCTTGCAGGTCATGTGAAGCCACATAAGCAAATTGCTGTAATTCCTGGTTACTCCGTTCGAGATCCTTTGTATATCGTTTGATTTCTTCTTCTGCCCGTAGTTTTTCCTGGTTCTCTGCTTTGAGCGCCTCATTGGCGATTGCTAAGTCCGCGGTTCGTTCTTGGACTCGTATCTCAAGCTCATCATGTGTCTTGCGAAGCGCTTCCAGCGTGCCTTCGAGTTGCCAGAATAAGCGGGCATTTTCAATCGCCACTGCGGTTTGGTTTGCCAGCGTGGATAATGTGATCACATCATCCGGAGAATATTGCAGCTCAGATCGTTTCGGACCCAGGGTGAATACCCCTACCAGTTCTTTTTTTGCGATCACCGGGACCAGCAATTCCACATCCAGCCGTTCCAGCTGATCTTTTTCACGTTCCCACAATGCTTTGAATTGTGGTAATTGCTCGATCTCCGCGTACGTGAGGACTTTTTTATTATTAACCAGCCACACGATGATCGGATGGTCATTGCGGAATAAAAAATCACCTTGTTTTTCTAATCCAATTTGGGCAGTCAAATAATAGTTGCCTGATTTATCATTCTTGAGGAAGAACGCTGCTTTTTCAATATGTATGGTGCTGGTCACCTCCACCAGGAGCATGTTTGTCAGACTATCCAATTTCAGCATCGATGCGGCAGATTGGCTCAAGCGCTGTAACATCTGGGTCGAGTCATATTTCTCCCTGAAGAACAATCGGTCCACCCAGGTCTGTGCCTGGTTCTGTAATGGTTGTACGATTAAAGCGGTTAGAACCACCAATACCATGGAAACATAGATCTGGGTATTCCCTGACGAATGAAAAATGTTGATCTCCAGTGTTATCAGCAGGAAATAGAATGTAGCAATCATAACGGTTGGGATGGAATATCGCATTCCTTTCCGAATGACGATCGACATATCCAGCAACTGGTGCCGGCCAATCGCAAATGCGATGATCAACGCGCTGATCACATTCGCCGTAACATCAATCGGAAATGATTGCAAATGTGTCAGATTAGAATATGCTCCTATTCCAATCGCCGCTGCTCCCAATAACAGGTAGCGGATCCGGTTCTGTTGTAATAGTGATTTACTTCCTCGAGATGCCAGGATTAAAGTGAGGACCCCATAGGCATAATAATAAAATGCTATGACCTCCAAAAAGGGGACTAATAAGCCGAAGGTCGGCACATAGATGCCTGTTTCGTGGCTGAGAACTACATCCTTTATGATCAGGTCTGTGAAGCATGAGGCAACCAGTGCAACAAATAAGATCCACCCCGCAGTAAATATGGGTCGCTTAGCTTTTGTTTCGGTAAATACCAGCACGAACAGGCAATAAAAGATGAATTGTCCCCCCATCCCGGCTGTCATCAAGCGATACCATAGTAGCGCTGCCCGCGAGCTCCCGACGAAGCTGACCATAACCGCTGACAATTGCCAAAAGAGCATTGCGGCCAGGTAAAGAATAAATGCCCGGTTTACCCGCCTGCGCCCATTTTGACGCAGCGAAATCATAATCAGGGCTAGGTAGCCCGCTAATGCTATCAGGGAAATTAGTTTGGCAAGGATCATCCTCTTATCCTTTCACTTGGAGGTCACACTTGCATCAATAACTTCACTTCCTCATCTTTTGGGTTGACCGATGGCGGTTTGATATGTGCTAAGTCTGCACCTGCATTTCGTTTTGTCTCGATGTAATGCTTAAATGTACCCTTTTGAAGCATTGTGACCTGCAGTGGGTATATCCCTAGTATTTCTTCCAGGTCCGCATAACCCACATCTTCTTCTTTTAGCATGGTGTGCACTGCCTGGCTGACTTCCTCGGTATGATATCCATTGCTTGATTCTAAGTACAGGTGAAGGATGGGTTTATTTTGTAAGTATTCTTTTCGGGCAGTCCAGCCAGCGATGGGTAACCCGGTTGAGTTGATCGCTTTATAGATCGACTTCTCAGTCAGCCTGGTGAAACCTCCGATATCGATGATGCCGTCCACGCGTGCGTAAAATACCATCTGTGGGATATCGATGTTAAGTTCTTCATCCCGCAGAGAAACTACTTCAATAAAATCGCCCGTCCGGTAGCGCACAAATGCATTGCCATGCAGGTTGGTCACCACCAGCTCGTAAATTCCCGGTGTAACTTCATTCAGAGTTTTTGCTGTGGGAATAAAATCAGGGTCTTCTGCATTACGGTAATACTCGTCTTCGGGGATAAATTCCAGGAAATTACAATCCGGTAAGAAGGTCATTGCCTTGTGATTCCAGGTTTGCACCGCCACACCCCCAACTTCTGTGCCACCATAGCCTTCCAGGGGTTTCACTCCCCAATACTCTTCGATTTTGTCACGGTAGAACGCAGTATCCATACCCCCTGCGATAATTCCTTTCACCTTCCATAAATCCTTCGGTAGCAGTGCTCGATGTTGGATCTTGCTCATCACCAGCCCCTTAACCAACCGGGAGATGATCCTTGGATGCAGCATCTCCATCGATAACGATGTTTTGCCTGATCCGTGTGCGAATTGCTCACCAATGGATACCAACACACTCGACAGGCCATAAAACAGGTCGATGCCATGTTTCAGGCCCAGCCTGAAGCCCTCTTTGATCCTTTGTTCAAAATCCATCTGGTCGCCAAGCTCGAGCGATGGGATGAATAATGGGTTCAGCTCTTGCTCGAAACCGTGGGCAATCACTCCACCGGTGAAATACGGTGCTGGTGCTAATGTATATAACGTCACGTCCCCTGGGTTCAGGCGCACATCTCCTCGACCAGAACAGGAAGCCAGTAAAAAGCAGGTCACCACAAATTCGCCTACTTTTTTAACCATTTCCTGCGAATAAGGAGCCCATTTATACCCATACTCGGAAGACCGACCCGAAGTGCGCACCCATGAAACAGCCTCGCTGGGCAGCACTCCTGGTTCGGCATGTGGGTTGCGCAAGAAATAAGCTAAATAATCCTTATGGGTGGTCAAAGGCACGTGCTTTCTGAAGTCTGCCATTGAACTCGGCACGTAGCCCTTCATAAAATCTCGGCCTATTTCACATCGGCTGAGCAGGTCAATCTGCTCCATCAACAGTCTTTCCTGGATCTCCATAAACTTATCTATGGATAGATCCAAAAATCCGCAATACTTCTGCCACACTTCTTCACGCATTCCTTCAGAGAGCATTTCAGCAGCAGTCGCCATTTTTACCTCTCGCTTTCAATCGTTTAATTAGGTTGATATCATTATCCAGCTATCTCAGCTTGCATGGTCAGTCCGCTAGGGAACCAGGGGAAACGCGGCCTGATTTCATCGATATGGACCTTTCCAAATCCGAATTCCTTTAACAATGACAGCCATTCTTGTGCAGTGCGCACATTATGGAAAGCTTCTATCTCTGCCTGTGATCTGGCGCTTCGGTTTGCGAAACCATACAACCACATCAACAGTCTTAATAAAATTTTCCCTGGTCGTGAGCGCCAGAATGGGGTTGCTCCCACATCACAGATGATGATGCGCCCACTCCTTACTAACAATCGTTTAGCCTCCTGCAGCATCTTGGGTATATTCATATGATGCGTTCCCAGGCCGCAGATGATCACTTCAAAAGTCCCATCGGCAAAGGGCATGTCCATGGCAGATGCGCACACCAGGTCAATCGCACTGTGGATACCATTTTGGTTGATTGCTTTCCGCCCTTGCTTCAACATCGCAGGGGTGATGTCTACTCCGACGATCCTCTCACCGCTATACCTGGTTGCATTCAGTTTTTGTGGGATCACAGCGGTACCCGTCGCAATATCCAACACTTTTTCCCCCTCTTTCACTCCAGCCACGCTCACCAATCGCTCAACAAATTTCGGATAGCTGATCCCCCAGAACTGGGTCAGCTCTTTATTCATTGTATTGATATAGCTTGGAGCAAGCTCCGTGAAGGCTTCGGTTACACGATGAATTTCGTCCATTGCATTACTTTCACCATACCCTAATTCCGTTGTTAACGGCTAATAAAATATCGCTTTTGGCTACGTAAATATCGGTGTATTGTTGAAAGCGTCACGAAAGCGGGTTGATATGCAATAATAATAGCACAATACTAGTGTATGGCAATTTTCATTACTGAAAGGTGACACCAGACCACCTTTCACTTATGAAAGTAAACCTTGACCCTGTTACGAGAGGTAGCTCATCGATCTCGACATAATCCCCTGTCCTTGCGAGACCAGCGTTCTTTGCTGGTCGAAGCAATCTCACCCCTCCTGCTATTCACCCCTCCACTGATCACTAAAGAAATCTGTCATTGCGAGACCAGCGTTCTTTGCTGGTCGAAGCAATCTCCAACCACTCTTGGTCACCAGGATGGATATGCAATCCTGTCATTGCGATGGAGCATTCTTTGCTGGTCGAAGCAATCTTCCCCCTGCTATTCACCCCTCCACTGATCACTAAAGAAATCTGTCCTTGCGAGACCAGCGTCCTTTGCTGGTCGAAGCAATCTCCCCCCTGCTATTCACCTTTCCAATGATCACTAAAGAAATCTGTCATTGCGAGACCAGCGTTCTTTGCTGGTCGAAGCAATCTCCAAC
>JBAQFX010000206.1:0-2020 GCA_049287485.1 Anaerolineales bacterium | reverse complement strand
TATGATGACAGCTCTTCACCTGATGAACCTCATTGGGTGCGTCTCAATGGACATAGTTCGGAAATTTCTAACGCTCCTAAACCACAATAATCTTACGGAGGATATGGTTATGGACATGATGACTACTGTTTATTTGATTGCTGGAATTGTTGTTTCGATTGTCATAATCATTGCATGGGAAATATCAGGGAGATGGGTATACCTGACTTCAAGAATTGCTCGTCGCTTACATGATGCCGAGACAGTTGAGCTTGTAGAAGAATTGGCTGATGTACCCAAAGGATCATTGAAATATCGACTCATGGAAGCTCATATAAACCTATCCACAACTCACTTTTATCTCTTAATTATAGGTCTGGGGATTGTAGGGGTTTTGCTGAGCTGGATATTTTTCATTCCTGGGTTACCTTCCCTGGCAGTTGGAGGTGTGTTGGCATATCTCCCTTTTGGATATGTCCAGGATATAGCACGCAGTCGGGGTCGGATGATCGATGAAAAACTTGCTATTGCCTTATCCAGAATTTCACCGGGGTTACAAGTCAACCGAGGCCTGGATGAAGTATTAGAAGAGGTAGCGAAATCGTTGAACTCCGAAGGCTCGAATCCATTGACTCCTGAATTGCTGATGACTGTCAAAGATATCCGTAGCCGTAACATAGAGCTGGCATTAAGGGATCTGGCAAAACGATCGCCGTCACTTTCGCTTTCCAACATTGCCATGTTACTAGCGAGTTACCATAGAGCCGGAGGTGGCCAGTATGCGCAGGCTTTTAGCGAGACGGCGATTGCTATACAACGCATTATTGCCGTTCGCATGCAAGCTCTGGCGAAGGCCACCCAACCGCTTCAATCCGCCAGGTTGATCCCTTTGATGCTGGGAGGTGTTCTGCTGGTGATGCTGAAAGATCCTGCTACCCAGGCTTCCTTCAGCGAGCCAACAGTACAGGTCGCCATGACCCTGGCAATTGGGGTCATGCTGACAGGATATCTGCTCATGCGTAGAGCAGTGATGAAAGTTGTTTAGGGAGAGCGGAGATGGAAGGATTGGTCTGGCTACTAGCATTATCTATAGCAGGATTGGTCGGTTATTTGTCAAGCCGGCTTATCGCAATAGCTGATCCCAGTGTTGCAAAACGACTGAGCAAAGTCGATCAACCAGCTGAACAAAAGGAAATATTTGAGATAGTTGGGCATCAATTTTCACGAATTATCCCTCGGTATTTCAAGGGGATTGAATCAGACCTGTATTGGGCAACCTTCTCCACACCAAGCTGGGCAAGCAAAACTCCAGCCTGGATCGTGGGCCGGCAGGTCTTAATGGCTTTTACCCTTGGCGCTCTGGCCTCATGGACATTGCGCAGTAACCTGGGATTATGGATTGGTGGTTTTATCGGGTGGAGTTTGATGAGGGCAGATTTGAGTGCAAGAGCCAGTATTGTCCGTAGAAGGATATCTCAAGAGTTACCTGAATTTCTGCAATTGATGGCAGCTGAATCAGCCAGTGGTGCTGGTTTGGAAACCGTATTGACCCGTGCTGCTCAAGGAGAAGGTCAGCTATCATCCTGGTTGAGACGTGTGTTGGCGATAGCTCATGGCCGTGCATTGATTGCCTCTCGAGAGACCGGTACAGGCGTTCTGCAACAGGAGGCAGAACGCAGCGGACATCCAGATCTCATCAGCTTCGCTATCCAGATGGGTTTCGCTCACCAAGGAACCCAGGTGCAAGAGTCTTTGAACCGGCTGGCAACTCAATTTTCAGATACGTATATCGGGCAGGCAGAAGTCCGAACTGAACGATTGGCCAGCAACCTGGGAGTTTTAGTGGCGGTGTTTTATTTACTTCCATTTCTGATCGTAATCCTTCTGGTGGTTGGAATGCCTCTGATCAAGTCCTTTTAAATTATCTATGGCATGGAGATCCTAAATGGAATTTCAACTCACCGCACTTGTAATTTATTCATTGACTGCAATATATCTGCTATGGAAATTAGTTCATTCTGCTTTCACAATCTGGCAAACG
>JBAQFX010000205.1:0-3163 GCA_049287485.1 Anaerolineales bacterium | reverse complement strand
CAGGTGAGCTGTGCGAGGTTACAGCCCTCCGAGATGAAAATCGCATTCTAGAAGCGGTTGAATAAATAGCTATCTTCTACCGACCTATTCACTGGAGCAGCTTATGCATGAATATAAGGTTCTATCTGATGCCGATATCGAAGCCATACATTCAGCAAGTTTACATATATTGGCAGAGACGGGCATCATCCTAACCCAACCGTTAGCCAGGGAAATACTTGCCGGTGCTGGAGTATTGGTGGAGAACGAGCGGGTACTTTTTCCACCTACCCTGGTAGAAGAACAGGTATCAAAAGCGGCCAGCACAGTATCCATCCGTGGAAGGGGCGGTTCCATCAAGACGTTAGGTGACCGATCACTCCACTGGCATAACCTGGGTGGAGCTCGCGACATCTATGATGCAGAAACAAGTGCACGAAGAAAAGCCACTTTGAAAGACTTGCAAGATTGCACGCGTTTGCTAGATGCCCTGGATGGTGTTACAACTATCACGCCGTTTTTTACACCCCAGGATGTACCGGGGCACATAATGTCACTGGCCATGTATCGATATGCCATCCCTCACACCACAAAACCACTGCAAGGCCCTGGAGTCCAGACAGCTGAGGAAGTAAAGTATGCCGTAGAGATGGCTGCAGTCATTGGCTCTCCCCATGAGATATTTTCTTTAAGTGTTTCTCCGGTCAGCCCGCTTTATTTTCCAAATGATTGTGCTGAGGCAATCATCGAAATCGCCCGTTTTGGTGTACCTTTTGGCCCACTTCCCTGCCCAACAGCGGGAACGACAGCTCCATTATCAATTGCAGGTGCCATAGCCCAACAAAATGCTGAGATCCTGGCTGCCATCGTGCTTACGCAGCTTGTTCATCCAGGTTTACCAATCATCTATTGCGGTCGACTAGCAATGATGGAGCCTCGTACGGGGATTTCCGTATGGGGAGGAATTGAACTTGGACTGGCGTCCGCAGCAACAGTCCAGATGGGCCATCGCTATGGATTACCGGTTAACGTTTACGGATTTTCAACAAATTCTCATACCCTGGATATCCAAAATGGCTTTGAACGATCGCTGAATGCGATCATTCCAGCATTAGCCGGTGCGGACGAGTTATCAGGGATCGGTGAGATGGAAGCCGGTGTGATGGGATCATTTGCGCAGATCGTTTGTGACAATGAAATCGCTGCCAGTGTAAGAAGATTGAGGAAGGGGTTTGAGATTTCTGAGGATTCATTAGCAGTCGATGTTATTTCTTCGGCGATGGGAGGTACGCGTAACTTCCTGGGGCAAAAGCACACCATGCGGTACCTGCACAATGGTGAAATATTGCTAACAAAGCTGGCAGAGCGGGGATCATGGGAAAGTTGGGAGGCTCACAACCGAGCTGGAATGGCTGAACGTGCCCAGGCTGAAGCAATAGATATTTTGCTAAATCACGAAGTCCCAGCTTTAACCGACGATCAGGAACGAACCCTGGATGCTATTCTTGACGAAGCAAACCGAAAGATTATACATTAGAAAACCAAGAGGCAGACATGTTAGAGCGAGCAAAGAAACTAAAAGCAAAATTGATCAATTATCGCCACGATTTCCATAAATACCCCGAGGTTGGATTTCACGAGTATCGTACGTCCGAAAAAGTAATTGAAGCATTGAGTGTACTTGGTTGTCGTGTGCGCAAAAATGTAGGTAAGACCGGTGTGGTGGCTGAATTGGGTCAAGGCCAATCAATCGTAGCAATACGCGCCGATATGGATGCGTTACCCTTGCAGGAAGATAATCAGATAGAATATGCATCCCAGAATCCAGGTGTCATGCATGCCTGCGGTCATGATGCACATACGGCAATCCTGTTAGGTGTAGCTGAATTGCTCGCACAAGAAGAGAAATTACCCGGTACAGTACGCTTCTTCTTCCAACCTGCCGAAGAAGTAGCAGATGAAGAGGGGTTCAGCGGAGCGCAGAGAATGATCCAGGATGGTGCCATGGAAGGTGGGGTAGGCATCACCATCGCCTTACATGTATCCTCCCTGTTGCCAGTAGGGCAGATCCGAATCGGATCGGGCCCATCATCGGGAGGGGTCGATACTTTCCGTGCATCCATACTTGGTAAAGGTGGTCATGGCGCCAGGCCTCAGGAGACAATAGATCCTATTTATCTCTCTGCTTATGTCATTCTAGCGCTGCAGGGAATTTCTTCACGAAAGCTCGATCCATATGATCCTGCGGTGGTGAGCATCGGTTCGATCCATGCTGGTAATGCTGAAAATGTTATCCCTAATCAGGTAGATATCCTGGGAACAATCCGCTACACTAAGCATACGGTACAAGAACAGATCCATGAGGAGATCAAAAAAGCTTTTGAAGTTACAAAATCTCTAGGAGGTGATTACTTACTCAAGTTTGAGCCTGGCACCCCACCGATGATCAACGATGAAAAAGTGGTGAAGTTAATAAAGCAAACTGCTGCGGATATAATCGGCAGTGAAAATGTACTACCTCCTATAGAAGGGCTTGGCGCAGAGGATTTTGGCTGTTTTTCAGAGTTGGCTCCTGGGGCAATGTTCAACCTGGGATGCAGGTTCGAGGGAGACGAACGAAAGCACCATAATTCCAGGTTCGATGTCAATGATGAGTGCTTACCGATCGGAGCAGCCATCCTGGCAGAAACTGCACTGCGTTTCCTGAGAAATGGAGGCGTGCAAGTACCATTAAGTCTTTAGTTTTATGAGGAGATAAAAAGAATAGGAATTAAGATATTTTCCCCTCAGTCTCAAACTTAATTATATTCATGAAGCTTTTCACATTTACAGTATTTCACCAGATTAGTCCTTGAAAATGGCAAGAAATGTACCGCAAAGTGGTGATGCCAATACATTATTGAGGAATCCTTCGCTTATACTCCGAATTTAAAATGGTAATTCTCAGCTCGGATTGCTTCATTGTTTACATATATATTGACTAATTTTCTCATTCATTGATTCAATATAATAATTGTAGCACCTGACTTGCTCACTTTTACCATTTTTCGCTTTTTCTAAGGGTAAAAATCGAATTTTCAGGACACTAAGGGGGGGTGGTGATAAGCTAAAATTATATGCATGGCATTCATACGGAAAATCAAAACAGCCAGCGGGGCAACTGCAGTTCAGATCGCCTACAAAC
>JBAQFX010000204.1:0-4209 GCA_049287485.1 Anaerolineales bacterium | reverse complement strand
CTTATATGGTCACCCTTTCAGCCAAACTACAGGATGTGTTCGGACAGACATTGGGTCGGGACGAACAACTGAGCTTCAAAGTCGGCAAAGCTGAACCCCGCTTGTTCGGCACGGATCAGGTTTTTATCACGCTTGACCCGGCAGTGAAGAAACCAGTCTTTACAGTATATGCCATTAATTACTCCAAACTTGATGTGAGAATATATGCTGTCCAGCCCAATGATTGGGATGCGTTCACTAAATATTTGCGTGAATGGCAGCAAACAGACAAGATCGTTCAAATTCCTGGCACACCTGTGTTCGATAAGGCTATCTCACTTGAGGGTCCCGATGATGCGCTGTCAGAGGTGAATATTGAATTAGCTCCTTATTTGGAGAATGGCTTTGGTCACTTCGTGGTGATCGTCGAACCGCCGAAGGGAATGTTCGAATCTGAGAATGATAAATGGAGACGCTATTCCCAGACTATTCACGCCTGGGTGCAGATCACCCAAATTGGCCTGGATGCATACACTGATTATTCCGATATGGTCGTTTGGGCAACCGACCTGAAAGATGGTGCACCCCTTGAGGCTGTAAGCATTCAACCCAATAACGGTGGCAGTAAATTCATCACAGACTCAGATGGTACGGTACGCATGGCCATACCATCAGGGGCAACGTATCTGGTTGCCAGCCAAGGCATGGACACTGCGATGTTGCTGTACTCCCCTTATATCTGGGAAGATTACGGCTGGGGACCCAGCTCGCCATCTGATTCCATGCGTTGGTATGTTTTCGATGACCGGCAGATGTATCGCCCTGGTGAAGAGGTGCATATAAAAGGCTGGATGCGACGCGTGGGTGGCAGGCAAAACGGGGATGTCAGCCTGGTCGGCAGTCAAGTGAGCTCGGTGAACTACCAGCTCATGGACCCGCAAGGTAATGCTATCGGCTCTGGACAGGCAGACGTGAATGCTCTGGGTGGCTTTGATTTTTCCTTCACTATTCCGCAAACGGTCAATCTTGGGACTGCTTATTTAAATTTGAATGCGCAAGGCAGCTTAAGCGGGTTGGATGGAATTGCCTACAGCCATTCACTGCAGATCCAGGAATTTCGCCGGCCTGAATTTGAAGTCACGGCCCGCAACGAAACCTCTGGACCTTATTTTGCCGGTGGCGATGCATTGCTCAGTGTAGAGGCAAAGTATTATACAGGCGGTGCACTGCCTGATGCTGAGGTGACCTGGGAAGTAGAAACCTCACCAGGTAATTATGCTCCCCCAAACTGGCCTGACTTTGTCTTCGGTGAATGGCATCCCTGGTGGGATTACTACCGCTACGATTATCTCCCTACAAATAGTGAGACAAAAATCGAGACATTTACAGGCAAAACTGATCAATCCGGCAAGCATTTCTTGCAGCTGGATTTCAACCAGGGAGGCGAGCCGGATGAGAACCCGCAACCAATGAGTGTAGTGGCACAGGCCACTGTGATGGATGTGAATCGTCAAGCCTGGGCGAGCACCACCTCCCTGCTCGTTCATCCCGCCGATCTGTACGTTGGATTACGCAGTGAGCGTTACTTTGTCGACCGCGGCACCCCACTTAAAGTGGACTTCATCGTCACTGATTTGGATGGTAACCCAGTCGAAGATCGATCGGTGGTGATCACAGCCGCTCGGTTGGAATGGAAATTATTGAACGGCACCTGGGGCGAAGAAGAAGTAGATATCCAAGAGTGTACTATGCCCTCCAGGCTTGAACCGGATTCCTGTTCCTTCGAGACTCCGCTTGGTGGAAGTTATCGTATCACCGCAGTGGTTACCGATGAGCAGGGGCGTATAAATCAAACGCGCTTCACGCGCTGGGTCAGTGGAGGTCAGCAACCACCAGCCCGTAACGTGGAACAGGAACAGGTGACCCTGATCCCCGATAAGCAAACCTACCAATCGGGTGACACTGCGCAAATCCTGGTGCAATCTCCGTTCACAACTGCGGAAGGTCTGCTCACAGTCAGCCGCAGTGGGCTCCTCTACACCACCCGCTTCTATATCGAAGATGGCTCCACTACTTTGACGGTTCCCATCCAGGCCGAATACATCCCCAACCTGAATATTCAAGTGGATCTGGTTGGTTCTGCGCTGCGCACCAGCGACATGGGGGAGCCACTCTCCGATGTAGCGCCCCGCCCGGCGTTTGCCACCGGGCAATTGAACCTCAGCATTCCGCCTTTGCAACGCACACTGTCATTGCAAGTGATTCCGGATGCAACTCAGCTCGAACCGGGTGGTGACACCACGTTAAAGGTCCTCCTGGTGGATGCTAATGACCAACCGGTCTCAGATGCAGAACTGGCAGTGGTCGTTGTGGATGAAGCCATCCTCGCACTGACGAACTACCAGATGGTTGACCCCATGAGTATTTTCTATACTGAACGGGCTTCCGGTGTAAGTAGTGTTTATGGCCGAAGCAGTATTCTTCTGGCAAATCCCCAAATCCTGGCCGCTGATGGGTTGGGCGGAAGGGGAGCAGTGGTACCCACGCAGGTCGTAATGATGGAGGCAGCCCTTGTTCCTTCTCCTGGTGAATATAAGTCAGAGGGATCTCCACAAACGTCTATAGCGGTTCGCTCCGATTTCAATCCACTGGCCACGTTTGCTCCATCGGTCCGCACAGGTTCCAATGGTGAGGCAAGGGTATCGATCAAATTACCAGATAACCTGACGCGGTACCGCGTGATGGTAGTTGCTGTGGATGAAACAGGGCGTCAATTTGGCTTGGGTGAATCGAATATTACCGCTCGCTTGCCTCTCATGGTGCGCCCCTCAGCTCCACGTTTCCTAAACTTTGGTGACAAGTTCGAATTGCCCGTTGTCATACAAAATCAGACCGACGAACCAATGACTGTAGAAGTAGTTGCCCGTGCCACCAACCTCGAGCTGGATAGTGCTGGTCTGCGTGTGACTGTTCCTGCGAATGATCGCGTTGAAGTGCGCTTCGCAGCCAGCACGCAAATGGCTGGCACTGCACGCCTCCAAATCGCAGCCATCTCTGGAACCTATGCGGATGCTGCGGTGGTCGAACTACCGGTTTACACGCCCGCTACAACCGAAGCCTTTGCTACCTACGGTGTGATCGATGAGGGTGCGATTGCCCAGCCTGTGCTTTATCCTACCGGAGTATTCCCGCAGTATGGTGGTCTGGAGATCAACACTTCCTCCACCGCGTTGCAAGCCCTTACCGATGCGGTGCTGTACCTGGTCGGTTATCCATTTGAGTGTTCGGAGCAGTTATCCTCGCGCGTTTTAGCCGTGGCTGCACTTCGTGATGTCCTTACCGCTTTCGAAGCCGATGGATTACCCACGCCTGACGAAATGGAGGCTGCGGTCACCCGCGACATCCAGCGGCTACAGGGCATGCAGAATTACGATGGTGGTTTCCCATACTGGCGGCAGGGCTTTGAATCAATTCCTTTCAATACCATTCATGTTGCGCATGCTTTATATCGCGCCGGGCAAAAGGGCTTCGATGTTCCGGTTGAGATGCAGCAGGGTGCCCTGAATTACCTGCGTGATATCGAATCACATTACCCGTACTGGTACAGTGAGCAGACGCGGAATACCCTGAGTGCATACGCCCTGTATGTGCGCAACCTCTCAGGCGATCGTGATGCTCAAAAGGCCCAGAGATTATATAGTGACGTGGGTATTGATAATCTTTCCATGGAAGCCATCGGTTGGTTGTGGCCGGTAATCGCTAACGACACACAGCTCGATGAAATCCGCCGCTTCGTGAACAACCACGTGGTTGAAACAGCCGGTGCGGCCAACTTCACCACCGCCTATGATGATCAGACCTACCTGCTGCTCAGTTCAAATCGTCGCACTGATGCCATCCTGCTTGATGCATTGATGGAAGACAACCCACAGAGTGACCTGATCCCGAAGGTGGTCAATGGCCTTTTGGCGCATCGTAGCAAAGGTCGTTGGGGCAACACCCAGGAGAATGTCTTTGTTTTGCTGGCGTTGGATCGCTACTTCAACACATTCGAAAAAGAAACCCCGGATTTTGTTGCGCGCTTGTGGCTCGGCGATACTTATGCGGGCAGCAATGAATTTCTTGGTCGTACAACTGAGCGGTATGAGACACTCATCCCGATGACCTACGTACTTTCAGAGACTTCTTCAGGCGGTGGTACCCAGGATCTGGTCATCAGCAAGGAAGGAG
>JBAQFX010000203.1:0-3321 GCA_049287485.1 Anaerolineales bacterium | reverse complement strand
GTTGAGTTCCTGGTGGGCGATGATCCCTAGTGTGGTGATCGTTGGATTGTTTGTGTATCGAACATATCGAGAAGACCAAATGCTGATAGGTGGCTTGACTGGATATGCCGAATACACCAAGAGAGTGAGGTACAGGCTGCTGCCCGGCATATGGTAAGAAATATTGGAGGAAGGCACACCGCCTAACCACTCGCTGAGTGGACCCGGCCAACTCGGCGAGATGTTCTAAAGGTGTCTTCGCTGGACCGCTTGGCTCGAGGTCGTTGCGATACGGGTATTTTCAAGGTATTCCACTATCATAAGTGGTGCATTGCCATCATGCAATCTATTAAAAATGGTTCATGGGGCAACACCAGCCTTCAGATCATCCAATACATAAACGATAAATTAACGAGATCAACGCTTTAGGGGTGTCAACCAACTCTTTGCTTCCCAGATAACTAAGCGGTGCCCAATCGTACCACCTGGAATGATAGGGTAGGATGTTCACTTGTCAATATCCCCATGTTCATATATGGTCTTCTTACCCGCTCTTTATAACTAGATTTCAAACCAGGAGTGAGTAAAAGTTGAAACCCTTATCACATGGCTGGTCCTTCATATTGCGTTGGTAACGATTCTTCTGTATACTGGATGCGAGAAATGGTGAACAGCTATTCGAATCGGATAATTTAATGATCACTTATTCTTATAGAACTCGAACCCTGGATATCCGCCTGGTTTAGCTTTGAAAGCGGCAAATTTAAAATGTTGTGGAATTCAGAATAATTAATCATTATGCAGTAAAAATCGAACGATTATCTTTCATCGAAAATCAGGGAAATTAGCCTTCGTGAAAAAGTCCAAAGCAACACCCCGATTAGAACATAACCCATACACTTCTGAGCAGAATCGCATCGGACTCGAGAGACTCATGTTCTTTAGTGACGCCGTATTTGCGATTGCGATAACTGTCCTTGTCTTGGACATTCACTTGCCTGCAGGAGGAGAATCAGCTAACGATAATCAATTGTTCATCATGCTTACTGGACTTTGGCATAAATATCTTGCCTATATCATTAGCTTCTGGGTAATCGGCATTTACTGGATTAATCATCATCGTAAGTTTCTGTACATCAAAAGATTTGATCACCAATTACTATCTCTCAATCTTCTCTTACTGATGGTGATTGCCTTTATACCCTTCCCCACAGCAGTCATAAGTGAGAATGCGACCCGCACTGCTACGGTTTTCTACCCTCTTGTTATGGCCTTAGGCGGCTTGGTTTTAGCGGTTCTGTGGTTGCATGCCGCATATAACCACAAACTTATTGATCCTCAACTCAACAAACGACGGCGATGGAGAGAAGCAGCAGGGTCACTTGCAATCGCAGCAATTTTTTTCCTTTCAATTGGAGTTGCTTATTTAGATGAAGGTCTGGTAAGGATTTGTTGGGTGCTTATCATACCTGTATCACTTTTTTTAAATGTGAGGAGGGAAGTTGCCTAACACCAGCAGCCGGGATTGATTTCTATGCCATCCGATTTTCGAAAACCGCTCAGCTTATTCTAAATAAGAATGTTCGATATAACCATCAGAATGATGTATAGAATGGCACCTATCACCATGGTGAGGAAGGCTTTCTTGTTATCCAAGTCCAGACCTTGGCGGATGGCAATGAGGCTCGCAGCAAGAGCCCAGATGACGCCAATCACCCAACCAACACATGGGATGATGGAAAGAACCAGTGGAGAATAGGCGAACCCTATCACATGATCTTCCTGGTAATCGCTGAATGAATAACATTATCGGTTGACCGAATCCGAGTAATGGTTCGATCTGAGTCTAAATCGAGAATATATTGTAAATATTCCTTCATTTTTAGATATGAATCATCTAAATCCTGAGAAACTGCATGTAAATTTTATGGGTGGAGCCAAGGCGAATGGGCCAATCTCACCGAGAGCATACACGCTGACTCATTCGGATATGAGTGGAGAACTGTTCCTGACCATCAGCCAAAAATATCATTATCCCCAGATATCCGGATTCTATACACGACTGATGCGTGATGAAGTTTTAGCAAAATGGGAGATGGATGAACAGGTATTTCTACATGTCCATTGCCATGTGAGCGGAGGTCTGGTCTTCGGACCTTCAGGATGGAGGTACAAGATTTTCAGATCTCACTTACCGATGGTTTTAGAGGCATTTTACTATGGAGATAGAATTTTACTAAGCCTGTACCCCCGATTAGCCAAGGGAGAGATCATCGTACACTTCCATGCCAGAGAGAAGAAATTTAACCAGAATGAAAGCTGGGGTATGCTTGAACGATATTGCTGATCTGCGAAAAAGTATCAGCATCGATTTTATGAGGTTTGGCTGCACACAAACAGCATTCGAGAACTCATATCGCTAACAAAAGGATGGTAGTGGATATTAGTACCTTAAAAGCGAATATATCAGGCAGGTTTATTTTTTCGACGACTGATTTACCAGCGGTAAATACGTCAATGTACCCGTCTTTACTGAGATGGTCGTGGCAACGTCGCTACCAATCACCCGTCCATCCAAATGGTGAAAACGAAGGAAGACCAACGTATTACGGTCAGAAGTCCAGATGAGGTAGGTGTGGGATCCAAGTGTCCTTGGTGCCAATTCTGCCAGCAAGGTTGTTCCATCTGAAGCATACAGGCTGACCATTGAAGCAGTTTGAAGGCTATCCGCATGAGCATGGATAAAGTAATGCTCACCTTGGGTCACATTCATCTTTACCCAATCCTCATCATTCTGATAATCTGGAGAGAGGGGGTTACAGTAATTATGCAATTGGCTAGCCTCATTGGCATAAATCATACTCGCATTGTACGGCGAATTATCATTTCCAGAGGTATCATAGTTATCGCGTGCATAACAAAGAATAGCCGCATCGGGGATAGAAGTCGTCACTTCTGCTCCAGGGGGATAAATTTCAATATTCCCTGAATAATCAACAGCATGCATTCGATAAGAATAGATATTGCCTGGTTCACCAATGACCCAATATTGATGGACTGATCCATCAATGGGTGGAGAGGTCGTCCAATCTCCATCATTAATTTTCTGCTGGATCTCGACATATGCGATTCCAGAAAGGTTATCAGAACCTGTCCATTCAAGCAAGAAAGCATTACTAGGTTGCGTGATGGCTAAGGGAGATAAGGCAGTCGTTGGAGCAGTTTTATCAATCCCTAAATTCCATGCACCAACACCCGCCCAGTTATCGGCATAATCAAAAACCTGGATGAAAAACGCAGCATCAGTCCCCTCTGGTTGATCAGCCGGATTAAACTCCATGC
>JBAQFX010000202.1:0-3526 GCA_049287485.1 Anaerolineales bacterium | reverse complement strand
ACCAATCTCCGGTGGGAATCGTTCAATGCTACGGGGTTACAGCCTTTGCGCCTACGCTGGAAGAAGCCTCAGCCCAATCCAGGCGCAGCATGGGTGCGCCTGGAATATCCTGAAACAAGGTTATATTTTGATGTTTCCCAAGCCAGTATATTAATAAGCTAGATATTCTCCAACACATTTACAAAATGAGCGATTGGCTACCATGCTCGTGGAATCTGGCAGAATAAGCAGTTTACATGGTTGGAGCTGGTCGACTGATCTGATGATAGACCTAAATGGAGTTATTTGGAAAATTTTTGTAACGCGAATAATTGGCGGCTATCACCAAGTAAAACATATATAATATTCAGAGAATTATCATATGCCAATTCATAACCCCCGGCAATGATATCTCCATTAAGACCAAAAGGTGAATTTGAGAAAAAAGCCTCTCTTGATGCATCTCCAGTGGTTCCGTTGATTTCCAATAATTCTCCATCTCGTGTCAATACGTATAAATAACCAGATGAAGCTAGAGCAATATTGCTAATTATATTGTCAGTTGTTTTCCAAATTTCTTGTCCATTATTACGGTCAATTGCATATACGGTTCCGATCACTTTTCCTGACCGCACGAAAATAATTTGATCTGTAAAAATTGGAGCTAATCTCAATTGATGATCTAATTCGATATCCCAAATCAATTGGCCGGTCGAAGTATTTACTGCCTTCAATTCATTCATTCCGCCAGGAATATATGTTTCATCAGTCATAATTACAAATATATCTTCTCCTTTTTTCCTTTGAATTAATTCTCCGTTATCCGCATTTAAAATCGCGAATATAAATGGATCTGTCGATATTTGTACTTGATCACCGACCATATATATATAACCGATGCCTCTACCAGTAAGATTTTGTGACCATAAGTTCTTACCTGTACAAAAGGCATATTTAGATATTTCTGGAAATCCACCGTTTCCAATATATAATCCATCGTTGGACATTGTTATTATATTTGTATAACCGCGCTCTTGATCTTGAGTTTTTAGCCATATTTGGTTCCCATTAAGTCCATTCAGGCGAATGATATTTCGAGCTGGATTTTGTGTTAGGCTCCCAAGGAATGCTACATTTCCAAAGTTGGCAATCATCCTGGGATTGAAATCATCCTGTTCCGTGTATATATTTTCCAATGACCACAATAACTTCAAATCGGATACATTTTGAATTGAATGTGAAGTTCCGGGAATTGGCCAAGGTTCAATATATGTAGCACAGCCATAAAATAGGAGAATGCACAAGGTTATTAAAATTATAAGGACAAACGAACGATATTTACCTCCCATCTATTAACTCCTCATAAGCTTTAGCATAGTGAAGGGCCAATGTATAGGCGGATAATCGATATAAAAGCACTTCGCTCTTGGTCGCCATTGACAGAGGCCATGGAGAGTTAGCACCACTCATAATATCTAGTAACAATCTACTTCTATCTACGCTTCCATCGGCTAATACATAAGATGTTCTAGATCCTAGTGATTTATAGATAAGGTATGCACCACCGATATCGAATACTTCCAACCAATCCGTTGCAGATAAACTCCCACCTACATACCATATATCGCCTCGGATAAATGGATCACTCGTAGATAGAAAACCGCCAGTCCCAACACCAATTCCCACAAAAATATCGAAAGATAGTCCCCCTTGGAAAACTAAGAATGGACCTGCATAATCATTTACAATATTTGTGTCGGAGCGGAATCCCAAAATTCCACCACTGTATAATTCTATACCTCCACCTAACAATGCGTCATTTATACCTGGACCTGTATATGAAAATTTTTCACTTTCCATCGTAGCAAAATCGTATACTATCTCATCCCCTCCCCATGTTTGGGGAATATACTTGGACCTTACCCGATTTAGTGGACACAAAAAATGTCGCGATAGAGTACACTAAATAACAGGAGTAAAGGCATGGAAGACAGAAAGTATCGGAGTTATCCGGAAGAGTTCAAACTGGAAGCCTTGGAAATGCTGAGAAGCAGTGGCAAGAGTGCAGGGCAGATTGAGCGGGAGCTGGGTATCACTCCAGGTCTTTTAGGTAAATGGCGAGCTCGGTACCAAATCATCGAAAATGGGACCCAAGCAGCCAAGATTGTCCCGAGTGATATGGAGGCAGCCAAAGCAGAGATACGTAGACTGCAACGGGAACTATCCGCCGTCGAGGAGGAAAGAGAGATCCTAAAAAAAGCGCTCAACATTTTCTCCCGAAAAAACGGATGAAATATGCCTTCATCGCCAGCCATGAATGCTATTTCTCGGTGAAAAGGATGTGCACGGTATTGAAGGTGACCCGCAGCGGTTATTATGCCTGGTGCAAGCGTCCGCCCAGTAAGCGTGAAGAATCCAACCAGGAGCTGCTGGAATGGATCAAGAAGGTCTTTCAAGCCAGTCGCAGGACCTATGGCAGTCCCCGAATATACGCTTACTTGCGCCGACATGGTTGGTTGTGTGGGCATAATCGTGTTGCACAGCTGATGCATGTGCATGGAATTGTGGCCCGTAGAAGACGTAGGCGCTTTCCAATCACGACACAGCGTCAGCCAGGGGTCGTGCCTGCCCCCAACCTCCTCAAGCGAGACTTTAGTGCTGATCGACCGAACCGTAAGTGGGTTACGGATATCACCTATATCGACACCGCTGAAGGGTGGCTGTACTTGGCATCTGTGATGGACCTTTTCTCACGCAAAGTTGTGGGATGGGCGATGTCTGATAAGATTGACAGTGTCTTGGCCACCAACGCCTTACGCATGGCTTGGATCACCCGACGACCCCTGCGGGGTTTATTGCATCACTCGGATCAAGGCTGTCAGTTCACCGGAACAACCTATCAGCAGGTGCTGGCAGAAATGGGATGCCAGGTCAGTATGAACCGAACAGGAGAGTGTTATGACAATGCAACTATGGAAAGCTTTTTCGCGACTTTGAAAACCGAATGCGTGACAGGACAATTCACCACTCGGGCTGAGGCACGTCGAACTATTTTCGAATATCTTGAAGGATGGTATAACCGGCAAAGGTTACATTCATCCCTGGGCTATCATAGTCCAGCCGAATTTGAAGCTTTATCTGGACATTAATCGTGTCCATTTTTTCGGGTAAATACCAACTCGCCTAATAATGGCGGAATAAATCCTCCCACGCCTTCTAAATATCCAGGAGCCCTGTATTCTATTTTTCCTTTGTAACATCC
Source organism: Anaerolineales bacterium (assembly GCA_049287485.1). Taxonomy (GTDB): domain Bacteria; phylum Chloroflexota; class Anaerolineae; order Anaerolineales; family UBA4823; genus FEB-25. Next base: position 285 of record JBAQFX010000202.1, on the reverse strand, counting down.
CCTTGAACCTTTAATATTCGAACCTATAGAGAAAATATGGAGAGGTTCCAGTTGGTAATAAGACAGAACACAAGCTTCGTATACAATTCCGTTGGGGGCAAATTGACACCAGATTGGATACTTACCTGATGTATCTATAAAATTTATTGGATTTGATTGAACATAAAGCCAATTATTCAGCGTCATCGGCTGGTTCATGTCTCCTCCCCACGTGTCCTTGGTCATGAACCTGGCGATCGTCGGGTCATAATACCTCGCCCTCAGATACACCAACCCCGTATTGTC
>JBAQFX010000201.1:0-9632 GCA_049287485.1 Anaerolineales bacterium | reverse complement strand
GGGCTACGCCGCCTGCGTACGCCCATTTTTCGATTACTTTTTCGCTAATTGCCGCAGGGAAGACGAGATAATTGGTCACGGGTGAGTAATTACATACGATGGCACCTATGTATATCTATCGTGTTATTTTCCCTTCCACCTTAACAACCTCATCCCTTCGAGAATATATTCGTTTCGATTGGATTTTTTGAGGAACGAATAACTACCCTCCTAGTTAAAATCCGTGGAATTTTCCACCCCTTGGATTAACAGTTACTTCATCTGCTATGATTGGCTTGACGTTTCCCCTGTTTACCCTTAATATTCCTATGGTAATAGGTTCAACCACCATGCCGTTATCTGATCACTCAATTTCATCCTTTCCTATATGGCTAAATGATATTTACCAAAAGCTAATTGCCAAATGCTAAAAGCTGGCTGCTAAATGCTAAAAGCTAATTGCTAATAGCTGATAACTTTTTCTCCGGAGCTCCTATGGAAGTCGGACTCGTCCGTTCAATCGATATTGACCAAACCATGCAGCAGGCCTACCTGGACTACGCCATGAGCGTGATCGTGGCGCGGGCCCTGCCCGATGCCCGCGATGGACTCAAGCCCGTCCACCGCCGCATCCTGTACGCCATGTTCGACATGGGACTGCGCCCCGATACGGCCTACAAGAAGTCCGCCCGCATCGTCGGTGAGGTGCTGGGCAAGTATCACCCGCATGGTGACATGGCCGTCTATGAATCGATGGCGCGCATGGCACAGGATTTCTCCATGCGCTGCCTGCTGGTGGAGGGGCAGGGCAACTTTGGCAGCGTGGATGGTGACCCTCCCGCCGCCATGCGCTACACCGAAGCCCGCCTCACCTCCCCCGCCATGGAGCTGCTGGCAGACATCCGTAAAAACACGGTCGATTTCTCGGATAACTTCGATGGCAGCCTGCAGGAGCCGGATGTGCTGCCCTCAGCCATCCCGAACATGCTGGTCAATGGGGCCACCGGCATCGCCGTGGGTATGTCCACCAATATCCCGCCGCATAACCTGGGCGAGGTGGTGGATGCGCTGATCTTCATGCTGGAAAATTGGGAGCGCCTGGATGACGTCAACATCGAAAACCTGATGAAATTCATCCAGGGCCCCGACTTCCCCACCGGCGGGCTCATCGTCCAGGACACCCATGAAGACGACCTGACCGCGGCCTACGGCACCGGTCGTGGTCGCGTCACGGTGCAGGCGCGCGGCCACATCGAGGAGATCACCCGCGGGCGCAACCGCATCATCGTCACCGAGCTGCCCTATCTCACCAACAAGTCCTCCCTCATCGAGCGTATCGCCGAGCTCGCCCGCGAGGGTCGCCTGGAAGGCATCGCCGACCTGCGCGATGAATCGGACCGGCATGGCTTACGCATCGTCATCGAGCTCACCCGCACCGCCGAGCCAGAAAAGGTGCTGCAGGGTCTGTACAAGAGCACTCCCATGCGCTCCACCTTCGGCATCATCATGCTCGCCCTGGTGGATGGCGAGCCGCGCATGCTCTCCCTCAAGCAGGCGCTGCGCGTGTACCTGGAGCACCGCCTGGTGGTCATCCGCCGGCGTGGCGAATATGAGCTGGAAAAAGCCCGCCAGCGCCTGCACATCCTGGAGGGCTTACGCGTGGCGCTTAAGCACCTGGATGCGATCATTGCCCTGATCAGGAAAGCTCCCGATGCCGATATCGCCCGTGACCGCCTGATGAAGCGTTACCGCCTGTCGGAAATCCAGGCTCAGGCTATTCTGGACATGCAGTTGCGTCGCCTGGCTGCCCTGGAGCGCAAGAAGATCGAGGACGAGTACAAAGAACTGCTGGCTCAGATCAAGAAATTGGAAGGCTTGCTGCATTCTCCACTCAAGATGCGCCAGACGGTAGCCAGCGAGCTCCGCCAGGTAAAAGAGCTCTATGCTGACCGTCGCCGCACACAGATCACCCGCCTGGGGGCGGGTGCCAGGTCCGTCCTGCCCGTGCTCAGCGCTACAGATCTACTGCCTGAGCAAACCGTGTGGGTCTCTGCCACCAGCGATGGGTTGGTCTCGCGCACCCTGGACGAAAAACCACCCCGCATCAGCGGGATGGCAGCGCCACGCTTCTTGCTGCAAGTCAATATTCGCGATACTTTATTCCTGGTCACCGAACAGGGTGAGGCTGCCGGTATCCCGGTGCAGACCCTGCCTGAAGCCCAAACCCCTCAGGAGGGGGTACCTGCAGATAAAGTTTCAGCCTTGTCTGAAGATGACCGGTTGGCTGCCCTCTTCACCCTGCCCCCCAAGGAAGAGCGCCTGGAAGGCTGGTATGTCTTCACCACCACCCAGCAGGGCATGCTCAAAAAGACCACCCTGGAGGAGATGCCGGGTCCCACTGGTCACCGCTTTACTCTGGTGAAGGTCAATGAAGATGATAAGCTGGGTTGGGTGCGCCTGACCGATGGCAAAGCCGAGATCCTGCTTGCCACCGCCGATGGTATGGCTATCCGCTTCCATGAAGATGATGTCCGCCCCATGGGGCTCGTCGCTGCAGGCGTAGGTGGGATCAAATTAGGTGCCCGTGATCTGATCATTGGCATGGAGCTCATCCCTCGCCGGGGTGATATTCTGCTGGTCAGCTCTGATGGCAAAGCCAAGCGTGTGTCGGTGGACCAGTTCCCTCGCCAGGGTCGCCATGGTCAGGGTGTCATCGCCTGGAAGCTACCGCGCACTTCCCAGCTGGTGGGTATCGCTGCGGGAAAGGGTAACACGCGGGTAACCCTCCTGCTGGACAAACTCGCTCCCAAGGCAATGCGTTTGGACGAAGCCCCCCTGCAAACCCGGGCAGCTTCAGGTAAGCCAGTGGTCGACCTGAAAGCGGGATACCAGCTGTTGGGTTTGAGCATCCCCTGGTCGGTGCCGCGCCCCATCGAAGGTGAAAAAGCTACACCCGATAAAGAACCTGAGGTGCCAGAAGAATTTGAAGAACCCGCAGCCCCAGAGGTGGAGCAATTGACCTTCGGCATGATCGAGCCAGATGCCCAGGAGAAGAAATCGGCTGGAAATGTTAAAACCCGCCAGCCACGCACATCGAGCAAGGCCAGATCAAAATCATCCACTCGAAAACCCAGGGTGACTGAGGCCAAAGGGGCTTCACTGACTAAAAAACCGGCCCCAGCGACACCAAAAGCTGCTGCTAGAAAACGTGGCCGTCCAAAATCAACCAAAACGACCTCTACGGCGAAAAATGCGCTCATGGCACAGGTCAGCCAGCCTGAACTGACCGCCATGTCAACAGTGGATAGGGCGAAAAAATCCAGCGCCAGATCGGGCCGGTCCAGGACCACTGCCACGAAGAAAACCGTTACGCCTGGTAAACCTGTCACAAAAGCCGGTCGCCCAACTTCAGCGAAGAGCACCAGCACCCCTCCGAAGCCATCTTCCAGGCGTTCGAGCAAGACAGGGCCTGAGCCAGCAACGAAAAAGAAAGCCGCCGAAGCCAGCCAGCCTCCTGCAACGAAAACTGCTGGCACAACCACGAAACTACCTGCCGGGAGTTCGAGCAAGACGAAGCGTGAATCTGTGGCGAAAAAACTTACCACCGCAGCCAACCAGCCGCGTTCAACGAAATCTGCTGGCACGACCTCGAAACCACCTGCCCGGCGCTCCACCAAGCCAAAAACAGGGACTGCTGCCAAAAAACCCTCGACCAAAGCCAGCCAGCCTCGTTCGACCAAGACGGCTCGCACGGCAGCAAAACAACCTGCCAGGCGTTCCAGCAAATCGTCTCCGACTCAAAAGAAGAGTACCCCCAGGTCCGGAACCGCTCAAAGAACCGTGAAATTACCCCCTGGCTGGAAACCTTTGCCCAAACCGACTTCATCCACAAAACGGAGCGTTAAATCGAAGCGATCGAAGCAATAACATACAGCTATGCGCATTACTTGGGCAGCTAATAAACTAACTTAAATACCTTCGTACCCTTTGTGTCCTGGATGGTTATTTTTTCCCGTAATCAGCTAGCGGTCGTTGCTAAGCTCTCCCCCGCAGTACGTCTGATACCAGGCCGCCTCCACGGCGAAATTCTGCTCCGCAAAGGCCGCTGCTTGCTCGCTGATCTTCACCGCTTCGTCCAGGTTCACACGCGCGGCACTGCTCCAGGCACGTGGTAGCACCATCAAGGGATCATTCACCGCTCGCTCTTGCTCGCCTAATGGCACCCAATCGAAAAGCAGCGGCCCGCGCGAGTAAGCCGTGAATCCCAGCTTATAACCTCCTTGCCGCGCAATCTGCACGCTGAGTGGGGTGAAATTACCCCCTGGCCAGATGAAAGCAATCGGGAGTATGCCAAAATGCTGCTCCAGCACCGCAGTGGAGTTCCAAATTTCATTCTGGATCTGATCCAGCGGGGTTTCTGGCACGATATATAACTGGCCACTGTATCCGTGTGATTGCACGTCCAACCTGCCGGTAGTATTAAGCTCATCCATCATATCCCAGGCCCATTGCAGGTCATTCGGGTTAGCGATATATGCCGAGGTCACTGTCCAATCGTACTGCTCCAGCACCGGCATGATCCATTCTCGGATCGTCCCCGGACGGCGATCATCCACGATGATCATCATCGAGCGAGCCGGGATGGGTGCGTTGCTGGTCATGAAATCCAGCAATTCCTGGGTGGTGATGGTTTCGAATCCCAGGTAGTGCGCATTTTGCACAAACGCCTGGAATTGCTCACCAGTGATATCCCTATTCGGGTCAGCCAGATGTGTCCCATCCTCAGCGATGGCATGGAACATGATCGGAACCACCACTGTCCCTGGTCTGCTTCCCTGTGCTGACCAGCGCCTCTCCAAGTAGGTACAGTTATCATCCAGGTAGGTTTGGGGTGTGATGCCGGGGCGTAGCAGAGGCGTGTTGAACATTTCCAGGGGTGCCAGGGTGGGCGTCAGGCTAGGGGTGGTCGTGCGAGTCGACGTTGCACTTGGGCTTGGTGAGACCGTCCATGTGGGAGATTGGGTTAGGGTGGGTGTCTGGCTGGCAATCCTCGTCTCACTGGGTGAAATCGTCCAGGTGGGATTGGTCTCTGGTGAGGCCTGCACACTGCATGCAGCTAATATACCGGCACTCAGCAGGAAACAGAGGAATATGTATAGAGCTTTACTACGGCGTGACGCTGAAAAACGAGTAATGATAATTGATCTTCCCGTGGTTAATGCCAAGCGTGTCTTTGCCATTGCGCACATAGCCCTTGGAAGACTTCGCCGTCCAGGTGAAATGTCTCGCACTGCCTGTCCCGGAATAACTTCCCAGCGTGAACTTGCTGTTCGGTAGGGTCTCATTGAACAATTGAGTATACCAGGTCCGCAGGTTGTCTAATCCTTGGGTGATACGGACAGCATTAATATGGATGGCAGGCAAGGTATACAGGCTCACAATTTTCTCGATGTTGTGTTCATTCATGGCATCCATCAAGCTAACACAAATATCCTTGGGTGCATCTCTCTCAGACCACTTGTAGCGCTGGATCAACTCCCACACCCCAGGAATAGTCCCGGAACGCGCATCAGACCATTCCCAAAAGTTCACCCCGCCCAGGTTCAACTCTTTAGCGGTCTTGATGAATTCCAACACTTCGCCTTCCGTCGGCATCCAGCCATATTCCCTGAAAGCCGCTCCGGTGGGCACGATTGGCAGCGAAGGAGACTTTAACTCGAATTCATGCACGCATCGTTTTAGCTGGTCGCCGGGGTTGTGTGCCTTCATCCAATAAACCTGCGGCATATTCAGGTCGCATTTTTCCAGGAATTCCTTCCATGGTACCTGCGGATGCAAGGATGGGTACCGGTACGAGCTGAGTGCAATCGTCAAGTCAGGGCAGGCCGCGCGCAGCGTGCTCATAAACCTGGTTGCTGCCGCTTGTTTCCCACTGGCTTTATATTCTTTTTCCACATCGATCACATACCCATCCAGGTTATATTGACGGATGCGGCTGATGGCAACATTTGCCTCCCCAGTGGGGTTATCTCCATAAATATAATGCCAGCCCCACACTTTAATCCCCTGCTTACGTAGAGCTAATACAACGGCCGTAGTGTAATCCTTCGGGTCTCCCCAATTGCCGTTGTAAATCATCGTACCGTCAGCGACTTTTACCACCAGGTGAGTCAAATCGGCATTTTTGGCTTGTGAGGCAATCTGCTCTGCATCGCCATGCTCACAGTTGGGAATCTTCCAGGTGAAAAACCCTTTTCCCTCCAAAATCATCTAAAAAACTCCCCAGCCATCGAACCTTTGCCAGCCCCCTACGGCTCGCTGATCACCTGGCGCATTACTTCCATAACTGATTCCCGCACGGGTACCAACACCATGGCACCGCTGGTGGTCGTCCAGCTATACACCTGTCCGGCTCCAATTGAATACCTTCCCACTGCATGCGTATCTGCCAGGTGGTATGCAATGGGTAATAAACTCGAGATAAGGTCAAAATCCAGGTTCGTGGTTACATTCTGCTTATAAATCTCATACAGCTCTGGTGCGCGCCTCAAGCCATCTAAATTCAGCAGCTGATCAAAAATCGCTTCCAACACTTCCTGCTGGCGCCTGCCGCGGTCCAGGTCACTGGTGGAATAGCGACTACGCACATACCACAATGCCGATTCCCCACTCATCCACATCGTCCCCTGGGAAACGCAATACCAGCCATATCCATCCCGTTGGTCGCATAAGTCCCGCCCAATCTGGACAGTAACTCCGCCAAGCGAATCGATGACCTCCTTAAAAGACCAGAAATTGATCAAAATATAGTAATTCGGTCTTACCCCGAAGTTATATTCCATTGTCGCAGCCAATGCTTCAAATCCACCCCATCCCATAGCCGTATTTATACGTTGCACGGTATAACCAGGGATGTATACATACAGGTCTCTTGGGAAGGCAGTTAGCTTGACCGTTCCCTCCTGCGGGTTGATGGTCAGTAATTGGATCGTATCAGTGCGAAAGCCCCCATCATTTGGTCGTTGGTCTGATCCCAATAACAGGATATTCACCTGCCCATCCGGGTGAGCAAGGAGACCTGCCGGGGCAGGCACATCAACATCTGGCCACACGCTTGGGCCAGGATAATCTTGCCAGTTTCGTCCTTCACCAGCAGTGAACTTGATCTCTGGGACAGGAGTGGGAGGCAAGGCAGTCGCCATAACTTCAGGCAGTATTTCCGTTGGTTGATAATACGGAGTGGGTGGGATGGGTTGGAAGGGTGTGGGTGTTGGCGTGGAACCAGGCGGGGCGACCAGCAAGTAATCATGCTGCCCAGCCAAACTGGCCTGGGGTGATGAAAATCCATTTGGCAGGCTACATGCCATAATGATCAAGACAATCAATACTAAAAGTAATATCCCGGTTTTCTTCATTACGCTTCCCAATTTTCGACGTAATTCATCATCGTTTGGTTCCAGTTACTCGTATCTGTAGCAGTTCACTGGTAATTCACATCAATTCTTGTATGTTGCAATATTTGTACCCGTGTTCCGACGCTCTGGCAAGATCATTGGTAGCAATTGGTTCCATGTGAAGCTCGTTGTACCTACCAGGTGGATAAGTATAATTTGAATTGCATTACCCTGAAGAATTATTAGAAGCAGTTGGGGTAGTCTTTTCTTCTGCTACTGGCAGCAGTACACTGAAAGTAGATCCAACCACAGCTTCACTATCCACCCACACCCGCCCTTTAAGCAATTCAACCAGCGATTTTACAATCGATAAGCCCACGCCTGTATCCCCAACTCCCTGGATGAGTGGATTTTCCATTTTATAACGCCTTAAAAATACTCGTGGGAGATCTACATTGGCGATTCCTCCCCCCTGGTCTGTCACCGATATCAGCATATATGGACGCTCACTTTCGACTTGCTCCACACTGCCAGATACCCTGATTAATCCATCCGTCGGTGAAACTAAACAGGCATTTTCGAACAAGTTAATCAATATTTGTAATAAGGCGTCCTGGTTCGCGCGGATTGCGGGGATTTTTTCCGGTAGATCCACCTGTAAAGTTATATTTTTCTCGTTGATCTGTGCATTGATATTTCCAATAGCCTCATCAATCACCGGTTTCAGATCCACGCTCACCAGGGTTTGGTCCACTGCGCCACCATCTATAGTGATCACCTGGACCAATTCATTCATTAACATCCCCAGTCGTTCAGTGGAAGCTTTTACCCTCTCCAGAAACTTCCTTTGCATTGCCCCGAGCAAACCCACCGATTCACCCAGCAATAGGTCGGTATAGCCGACTATCGAAGATAATGGTTGGCGGAAATCTTGTGCAATCGATGTGACCAGCTCAGTTGGCTGCATTTTATCGAGACTTTTCACTGCTGAGAGTTGCGTCTCTAGCATCTTTTGGTCTGATTTTGACAGTGTAGACGGGACACGCGCCAGGTCGGCTAATGCTGCACGCAATTCTTGGCGAAGTTGTTCGACTTCCTCCATCGAAGGTCTTCCTCTGGCTAAAAGGCTTTCCAGTTCGCGGTTCCGGGTTTCTAATCGCCCCACGGTATCTTCTAAAGTTTTTTGGGCAGCCATACTTTCTGCTTGTGAAGAGGCCGTAGATGCTGGTGAAGCGATGCTGTCATATTTGGCTTTCAACTGGGCGTATTCAAGTCGTACCTGGTCTGCATACGCTTGTGCTTTATGCAATTTCGCTATCATTTCACCCTGATCTACTGGCTGTCCAGGTCCTTTGGAGTAATGCCCGAAGCTGGAGACCATCATCTCCGTGATATCCATTATGCGCTGAATATCTTCATCATTCCACAACACCTCGTCTGAGCTGGAGAGCATCGCCAGACCCATTAATGCACTTGTACCCTTCGGATGAAACGGGATGACCATAAATTGCCTGGCTTGCTCCATTCCAAGCTCTTCAACGAGAGGTTTTGTTTCTTTTCCCAGGTTGCTGGCAGATAATCGTAGCGGTTTACCGTTATTCACTGCCTCCAGGATAGCTGGCATGCTATGTCCATCAGCGGTGAATCCCTCCAGCATTTTAACTAGCGTTTTGTTGTAGGCAACCGGAACGATGATCTGCTCACCAGACTTTGGTGGTATGAGCAGCAAGCAAAAATCCGACTTCATGATCTGCGCCATCACCTGTGTCAATTGTTGATAGAACTGCTGAGGTGAATTTTCAGTGATCAGTTCAGCAATCGCCTGGATTAACTCCGCATCCACAGCTGATGATAACAGCGCTGGTTGTATTTCTTTCACTGGAATTTCCTCAATCTGCTTGAGCTTGATCAGACGTTTGGGTAACACCAGTAACAAAATGGACCCTGTCATTTCCCCAAGATGCACGAACCAGGCGTAATCTGCAGCCGGCTGGCCGATTAGATACTGAGCCACATATCCAGCTAATAAAACCAGCAACATCAAGATTCCATATCCCCAATAGCTCGGCTGGCGCCCAATGAGCAGGACCATCCCGATAAGTAATAAGACGATACCTGAATAATAGGAGTATCCCCCCAGCATAGATGCATTGAATGTGTTATTCGAACTCTCCCTCAGCCATAATGCAACACTGGCGCCACCGAGGAAGACAATGACCACTACCACAAAAGAGATAAACACATCCATCAACCTATTGG
>JBAQFX010000200.1:0-48495 GCA_049287485.1 Anaerolineales bacterium | reverse complement strand
GTACCCAATCAAGTAGAACGAATCCCGGAAGCGGCCAAAGAGGCTCCCCGGCAGCCTGCCCTTGGAATGAAACGATGGATAAGGCAACCCATACTGTCACGATCACCGCAAAAAAAGAAAAACCCAGGGCCAGGAAATCGATCCACCCTAATTGTTGATCGTCCGTTGTATTCATTTGATATCTTTTTCCCCTGTTTTTACTGATCCTGCAAAAAAAGTTGTTTTCAGCTTATCAGATAGCCAGTATCACACTTCGAAGTAAACCTGAACAGGCAATGTATTCATGATTGTTTACGGGCAGTATCCTAAAGACCGGAAGATGATATCAAAAGGAGAAACACAATATAACCCCCCTCCAGGGTTCCAGGGTTGGTCAATAAAAACCAGTAGCGCAATAAGCAAAATGATAATTACCAGCAGGCACCCACACCCTGCCAATAACCAGGAATTGATGGGCTTTTTCTCCGTTTCTATCTCTTGTTCTGGCGTAAGCTCAGGCATGGATTCTTCCAGAACAGGAATATTACTTGCCTCTGGTGTAGGTAGAACCATAGGCGGAGTATAGCTCTCTTCTGGCGCTGGAATAGCAGCCACGGGTGTCATCCCTAAGTCAAGTTTTTCCGGAAGGGTTACATCCGGCTTGGCGGGTTCTCCATCAAAAACTACCCCTACATTATCCCCAAACATGATGATCTCCCCGATTGCCAATACATGCGGGCCGATCAACCGTTGTCCATCGATGTATGTTCCATTGGTTGAGTTGAGATCCTCGATTTTATATCGATCTCCCTCCAGGGTTAGTTGTGCGTGTTTCCGGGATACTTCTGCATCATTGACCACAAAATCATTGGAGATATCCCTTCCAACCGAAATCTCATTCTTGGTCAATTCGAATACCTGACCCGGAATGGGTCCCTGCCGTACTACGAGTCGATACTGTGCTCCTGCCATAATTTACTCCTTCACAAATTCACAGCTTATCTCTATTCACCTTCTAATCTTAATTAACTTCTTTGGTATTGTCAAACTTATCACTTCAGCCATCAAATTGATTTCCACAATACTGGCAATAACTTGCATCCTGCGAAGAGCTTTTCCCACACTTGGGGCAGATGCGCTTGTTTACTATATTGGTTGTACCATTCTTTTTATGGAAAGTGAACCGCAAACGCTTTATTGATCGTTTCTTTCCAGCCTTGTTTTGCGCTTCGACATCAACTGTATTTGTTGCACACACATCTTTTCCCGAATCACCCTCTTTGTGTGCTACATTGAATTTCCCAGATCCTTCCTCTTGGGATAGGCTGCTTACTGCGTTTAGCTCGATTCCGTCATTGGATGTTTCAGGCGCTTTTTGAAGAGCAGGTAGTTTTTCTCTTTTGGGTTTTCCTAATCTGGGTTTTGGTATTCTCTCACCCAGTTTTCGTGCATATTCTTTGCCCCTTGTGAAAGCCTGCGCATAGAGGTCACGCATCTGTTGGGGCGTTAGCTTCCGTCCGGTCAGATACCAACCCAAAATGGCATTCCCTACGACATAAGTTCCCGAATATGCCACAGCTACTTTGGGGACGATACCCCATCCGGGCACCAGGCCAATTAACTGCCGGGCAATTTGCCTCCACAGGAAACCACTCCCAATCACACTACCGAACTCGGTTACATAATCATGCCAGCGTGTGGAAAAACCCAGTAATAGCCCTAACTTATATGCCAGGAATGCCTGAGATTTAGTAAGAACCATCATATCGGCGACATTCAGTGGAATATCCAACACCGGGACAATTTCAGCTAACCCCGTGCTAAAGGCATACGCTGCATTTGAATAGCTTACTTCGTTGATTAATTGCCGCGCAATGCTCAATCGAAAGAGTGGAAACTGCCTCCCAAGCGCAAGTTGTTGCTGGGGTAGCCTCTCCTCCACAGCTGTCACGAATTCAGCCTGTAGATACTCGATATCATCAACTGCACCATAGATCACCTTGGGGGCACGCCACCCCTGCAGGACATTTCCCCCGATATTGCCGTTTACCAGGTTGACTTTGTTGATAAAAACCAGCACATTTTTCCCCAACTCACTCCATGTTTTTACCAGGTTGCGTTCCTCAGAAAGATCTGACCGCGTTACATCTACCAACAGGATGATTAAATGTGCTTCAGGTGGTTCCATGGATGCAGTTACAGGAAGGAGTGTCAGTGGTGACTGCGTATACACCTCTGGCCGCGCAGGATCAGAGCGCATTTGCTCGATCAGCGTATGTCTTCCCGAGCCTTCAGCACCTACCACTGCAATCCTCAATGGGTGCGTAGCTGAGTCTCTGATCGGTTTCAGGTCGATTTCTTTAATATTCTTCCATACCGATGAAATGTCGTTTATTCCTGCCACTTCGCCTCATAATGGATGAAATTAAGTAGAATCCATACTCCTAAGCCATTATACCCTTGGAACCATTGCTATCTTTAATACGTCAATAGGATGCCCGAGGTTCCTTACGGAGAAAATTTTTTGGTAGAATGATTTTGAGTCACCAAAGACGAGGAGGCTTTCATGTGCTTTTTATTAAAAATCAACCCTTCAAATACCCCAAAATGCTGGTCTGGCAGTCACATTCATTTCCTTAAAACACTGGTTTCTATCATCTTTCTCACCAGCCTGCTCATACCAGTAATTCCTGAAGTTAGTGCCAGTTCCCAATCTCAGAACTCTGGAACAAACAACATTTTCTGGACATCTCACAGTGTCGATGCTCCCAGGCTTTTTAACTATATGAGTGATCGCTGCCTGCGTTTAGACACGAATAATTTTCCCCATGTGGCCTTTGGCGGTGACCACCTTTATTATGCTTATTACGATGGCTCTAATTGGCACTTTGAAACCGTCGATCCTGCCGACGGTGTCGGTTTATTTGCCTCGCTTGCCCTGGACAACCTCAATTTACCTCGCATCAGCTATTATGATTCCCTCCATGGCGCTCTAAAATACGCTTCTTATGATGGAGTAAGTTGGAACATTGCCACGATTGACCATTATGCATTGGTTGGTGATGAAAATATCGCCAGCGTCGATGCATCGCTTGGGGTCTCCAATCGTTTCGTGGCCGATCGCCAGTGGCGATCGCTACCCAGTGGCTTGCCAGGGGAAACTAATGACCCTGACGACATCCCACCCATCTCCGACTTGATTGGATATGGGTTATTTACTTCCATCTCAGTTGATGTTGCGGGAAATACCCATATTAGCTATTACGACTCCGCCAATGGTAACCTGAAATATGCTCACACTGTTCTTGGTAGCTGGGTTTTCCAAGCCGTGGATTTCACTGGTGATGTCGGAGCCTATTCCTCCTTGGCTGTAGATGATTCCGGATATCCACAGATCAGCTATTACGATAAGACCAATGGTAGCCTGAAGTATGCTTCATACAACGGCAGCAACTGGGTTATCCAAACCCTGGACACTACCGGTGATACGGGTCTATATTCTTCAATTGCCCTGGGCGTAAATCAAAGGCCAGCCATCAGCTACTATGACCAGACCAACGAACACCTTCGTTACATAAACTTCAATGGAAGCAACTGGTCAACCCCTCAAACAGTTGATTCTGATGCTCATGTTGGGCAGTACACCTCATTGGCAATGACCAGCGATCACCAGCCTCGTATCAGCTATTTTGATGGGGATGAGGGAAACCTGAGGTATGCTATCTGGACAGGAGCGAGCTGGTCGCTCCAGGCGGTTGCCAGTGATGGCTACCTTGGATTACATACTTCTCTGGCTTTGGATTCATCCAATCAACCCCGCATCGCTTATTATGACGCTGGTGAAGGCGACCTGGATTTTGCCTCCTACAATGGCTCCAATTGGACGAATATGGTGCTTGCCCAGGGCGCCGATGTGGGCGTTAACTCATCTCTGGCGCTGGATGCAGCTGGAAATCCCCACATTGCCTACTTCGATGACACACATGACGACTTGAGATATGCCTGGTGGGATGGTTTTACCTGGTATCATCAGGTTGTGGATTTCGTAGGGGATGTTGGTCTGCACCCCTCCCTCGCATTAGACACCTCCGGGAACCCCCACGTCTCCTACTATGATTTCTCTCACACCAATCTGAAATATGCGTATCGGACAGACAATACCTGGATATCCGTGACCATTGACAATAGTCCCAATGTTGGTTCCTTCTCATCCCTTGCTTTGGATAGCAACAATTACCCGCATATCGCTTATTACGATGAACAAAATACCGATCTAAAATATATATATTGGACTGGTACTGCCTGGACGCCTCTCATTGTTGATCACAGTGCTGATGTCACCGGTTTATATCCCTCGTTGAAACTGGACACTGCCAACCATCCTCACATCGCCTACTATAACCAGACTTATCGACGCTTGATCTATGCGTATTGGAATGGTTCTGCCTTTATAATCACACCTGTAGACACTTCACCCAAGGTTGGTCTCTTTCCTTCGTTAGCCCTGGATTCCACCGATCTTCCCCACATTGCTTATTTTTCAGATTACAGCGATGACCTCAAATATACCTGGTATGATGGCTTCAACTGGCACATCGAAACGGTGGATTCAATTGGTAGCACGGGCTTCTTCCCCTCTCTGGCGCTCGATTCTATTGGCCTTGCTCACATGGTTTATTACAGTCTTTCCCAGACCAGCCTATGCTATGCACATGCCAGTGGGTCAGGATGGCTCTTCGATATTATCGCTTCTGAGGGTGACGTTGGCTGGTATCCCTCCCTCGCCATTGCTCCTGGGGATTTCCCCGTCGTAAGCTATTACTCGGCCACCTTGGGAGATTTAGATTATGCCACTTCATCCATAGCCCGCCTTACTTTTATTCCCCTGATAAGCCGTTAGGATAGATTTATTAATTCAGGTGACAAATGGGTAATTCCCATTTGCCACCTACGTTTCATAAGTTGATCAAACCCTTTTTTAATCCCAGATTGACCGTTTCCACGCGGTTGGTTGTGCCCATCTTGGTAAATATCATTGATATTCAGAATTGCCAGTCAATGGATTTATTTCATTTTACATATCCTGCCTCTGTGATGATTTAGCTGGTCACCCACAAAAAGTAATTCGTCGGTGATCACACCTATCTCGAGTATAATGAATATCCACTACATCGCCTCCTCCATATGGGTAGAAAACCTCCCGGATATTTTGGTAGGTAAAAACCATTGTTTTCGGGTCCAAATCCTATCAAAGCTGTTAGCTATCTCGCTAAAACCTTGTCTATTCTATCCACTCTGACTAAAATAATAAACTAAGCCATGGACCTTCAACGTATTGGACGTTATGACATTAAATCATTGATCGGTCAGGGCGGTATGTCTGCCGTTTACCTGGGTTATGACCCGCGTTCACAACGTGAAGTCGCCATAAAGATCTTGCCACCTTATTATTTACATGCCGCCAAGTTTCGCGAGCGGTTTGAGCGCGAAGCCCTGATGATCGCTCTACTCGAACATCCTGCTATCGTGCCTGTATACGATATGGGCGAAGAAGATGGTCAGCCTTACATAGTCATGCGCTACATGTCAGGCGGATCTCTGTCAGATAAGCTTAAACGAGGTTTCATTCCCCTACGCGAGTGTATGGAGATGTACCTGCGCCTGGCACCTGCTTTGGATACCGCTCATGCCAGGGGTGTTACCCACCGCGATGTCAAGCCCGACAACCTGCTTTTCGACAAATACGACAATGTCTTCCTGTCAGATTTTGGTCTGGCCCGCTTGAGAGAGACCATCGGTTTTGCCAACATCAGTGATGGCTCAGTGATGGGTACTCCGGCGTATATGAGCCCTGAACAGATCCAGGGCGATCGTGAGATCGATGGACGCTCTGATATCTATTCCATGGGGGTTGTGTTATATCAGATGCTCTGCGGAGAAGTCCCGTTTTACGGTACCACCGCCGCTTCAGTGATGATGATGCACCTGGTCAACCCGGTTCCCCAGATTCACGACCAAAATAAATCACTGCCCATTGGCATCCAGACCGTCCTGGATACTGCCATGGCGAAAAACCCGAATGACCGTTATCAGACTGCTGGGGAATTTGCCAGGGCAATTCAAGCGGTGACTACCGGGGTACATAAAAGGCCAACCTTTGAAAACATACGTCCGACAACCACCAGGCGCTCTGCTGCTCGCCCAGCGGCGATTTCTCCCTCAGAAAACCCTCCCGTCTCTACCCACTCGGGTAAAAGGGCAGCAGCAAAGCCTTCACCAAGCATAAAAACCCCCCTCCCCGGGGAAAATAATGGGATAAGCAAACCAGTTGCTCCGCTGGCTGAGAATGTTCAACCTGAGGCTAGAAATTCCCATGCGCCTCCAACCCCTCGCCAAAACACCTTGCAAAAACGATCTCACAAGTTTCCTCTGTGGGGCTATTGGTTAGGTGCCTTCATAATACTCGTTGTAGCAATGGCGATTGTTTTACGTTCTTTGAATGCGTTCCCGTTTTCGTTGATAGCAAATTCTAACATCCCTCAAAATAATGCAGCCGTCCAAAACTCGCCCACTGCCCAAACTTCCCACACAGCAGCCTCTTCATTACAGGCATCGGTTGTTTTGGGTCAGGCTGATAAACTTGCTTTCTTGAAGTCCTCTGATATCTGGACTTCTAATCTGGATGGCAGTGATCTCATCCAGCTGACCACCGATGGGAACGAAAAATCAAACCTGCATTGGTCACCTGATGGCCAATCTGTCGTATACACCTCCTCAAACTGCATCAAACTGGTCGGTCTCCTGACCAGGCAGGCGATCACTCTCACCTGCTTCTCCGGCATCTCCTCCATTAACGCCTTTGATATTTCCGCGGATGGTCAAAATGCGGCAATAGGTCTAGCTCAATCCGATTTATACCTTCTGCCCTATACGCAATTATTCTCCCTTGGTCAGGCCAGTCTCCCCTCAGAATTATTTTCTCATGCTCAATGTCCCTACTATGCTCCATATCAAACCGGCGATATGATAAAAGCTGTTAACTGGTCATCCAGCGATGGTCATCTGGCTGTGTTGCATTCGAAGCTGGTGCAAGGCACCTATCGCGATGAGGTCAGCATCCTGGATTTTAGCCAGTGCACTGCTTCACCACGGCTAGTCGAGGAAATCCTCCCTACATATTTTCTTTTTACATTTCGTGGGTATTATGATCATCCTGAAATTTCAAGTCTTTCCTGGAATGGAAACCGGCAGCTCCTGTTGGGTGGCTATATTACCAGCCAGGGCTTTGGGGATTTGCAGCTATATAACCTTGACAAAGACCAGGGTCAGGAGATTGCTCCAAATGGATCGTGTTGTTATCGCGATGTCCACTGGAGCCCGGATGGTACCTACCTTTTCTATGCTTTCCAGCCCGAATCGGGTGGCGATATCAGCCTCTACTACACTCCCACCGCTGAGCTTAACCAATCAGGCAGCGCCATGGCCTCCCTGACCCTGCCAGAAGGTTTTCTATCAGGCGATTTGGCTTCCTTCCAACCCACTTTACGAACTGTGCATTAATATAATTCTCTAACGCAATCCTTTCACTAACTTCTTAATCCCCTTATTTAATCATTAAAGGTAAATATACAGCCAATCTACGTTCAATATATATAACTTGAAGGGGATTATAAGGGTCGGATTGGTTTCCAGCTCGGTCAGCCCCTCGGACGAACATCTGATAGATTTGGTTAGCAACAAGACTGCTGCTATTAAATGGCACCTGGTATGGATACGAATTGTCTATTCCTACGGATATCCAATAGCCGCCAATATGATCCCATAATCTATATTCAACCCATGCAACCTGATCATTGTCCGTCGCCGATGCTTCTAAGGTAACGATGCCTCCAAATGTGTGATATAGGTTTCCACTATGTACTGGTTTCTCCCAATTCACAATCGGGGGCACGGAATCCACCAATGTCACTTGTTCTCTGTAATTATCACTCAGGTCCAACTCATAACCCGGCGATCCTACGGACGCTATATTAGTAATTTCTCCATCGACTGTAGGCGTGACAATAATCGTAATCCATGCTGTCGAATTTGAATGAATAGTGTTCAGGTCGCACAGGATAACGCTACCAGGTATGCAACTACCCTGAGAAGCGCTTATCGATCCTATTTGTACATTTACAGGGAGCGTGTCGGTTACTACCACCTGAGGAGCGTTGATAGTGCTCGTGTTGGAAATTGTGAGTTGATAGGTTAATTTTATACCTGATCGTACCGGATCGGGCGTACCGGTATTATTAATGCTCAACTCAACCAATCCTTGCTCTACACTAACCATAACAGTTGGTTCTGGATCTCGATATTGGCGTACATACACCCAATCCACCATAAGTGTTGCATTGGATCCTGAAAAGCTATATAACGTCACCGGCAAGTAGATGTTTGGTACTTGAGATGGCTGAGTAGATGTCGCTGTTGAGAGCTCGTGATCGATATCGCCGACACTCTTACCTGAATTCCAGCGCACTTCGTAAATATGATATTCATCGTGCCAATCATCACCTACTCGCGGTAATAGAATATTTTCAAAATCATTCCTGTAATCTATCAAAAATAAATTGCTTGCATCAGATGGGAGATCTCCAATCATTGTTCGTTGCCCGGTGGATCCATTGATAAAGCCCCCCCATTCATAACCATCCCCTGAACCAACATTCGCCCGCATGCCTACTGCGTTATATAGATAAGATGATAAGGAATTAATTCCATCCCCATCCATCAATCTTAACGTTCCCGATATTGCCTCAGGCGATCCGCTTATTATGGACCATGTAAACGGACTGTATACATCCTCAGGTGATCGATGGTTTGGGATTTCTTCGGCTTGACTAAACCCTGCCGCTGTAAACTGGCTCCAATCGTCTTCAAAGCTATCAAAAGTATTCATCCCATCACTGACCGGGATCGCATCGGGATTATTGTAATAAAGGTAAATATTCGTATTCCCAATCGCCAGAGAAGGCACCCGCACCCAAACATAAGCCAACTGGTTTGTGCTGTCCCATGATTCGATCCAGTATTTTAGTTCTGTGGTTCCATCGCTATGGGTAAAGCGTACGTCCGAACCATCCATTTTTGCCCGGCTGAAGTTGAAATTATTGCTGTCAAGCTTGATCAACGCCTGATAATACGACAAATATGCCCCATTGTTGGTTATGGCCACTAATCTGCGATAATGCCAGGCTTCGTTATACCAGGGAGGGCCAATCAGTTCTGGCTTTGTACCTTGATTGGCAATATCTGGATTCGATAATGATACTTTTGCTGCCTGTGCAGATGAAAAGATAAATAAGATAGCCAGCATACTGAATGCGATAGCTAGGCGAATGATTTTCTTCATAGATCTCTCCTCACTCTATTCAGATTATACGCTAATCTATTTATATTACAGAAAATTCTTTATGGTGGCGTGGGTTCGGTAAAAACCGCTGTTTACGGAGGCGGAAGTGTGGGCGTTATCGTTGGTGGGGGCGGTTGGGTAAAAGTTGGACTACTTGGTGGCGGAGTTCTGGTTGGGCTGGGTGCTACCGTGGTAATGATTACCGTCGGTGATGGTGATCGAGTGAAGGTAGAGGTAATTTTTGGTGGAGTTCTGGTTGGGCTGGGTGCCACCGTGGTAATGATAACCACAGGCGATGCCGTAAATGTCGGCTGCCCTGGTACGCCGGTAGTCAGAATGGGCGTTATCAGTAGGCTGGTTGGAGTAGGAGTTTCACTGGCGGTTGGCGTCGTGGTTTGACCGGGCGTGCTGCTGAAAAGCAGGGTTGGTGTTTCAGTCACCGTACTTGTTTCAGTCCTTGTGATCTCAATAGTTGCTTCACAGGGCTTTACACCTGCTAATCCCAGGTTATAACTTTCCAGCAAATTGAATAACCGCCTGCCTGTCTCCTGATCATCATCCGTGATCTGGCTTCCTGCCGGGTGATTCACCAGCCACTCATACGCATTAAAGATTGTTGCTTCAATGACGCTTTGATCAGCACCATCAGATATATTCAGGAACGCCACCGCCAATTGTGCCCTGATTTGTTGGATGGGATTCTCATCGTCCTCGGATAAGAGCGCTTCAAGTTCCCTTTCGGTATACACAACACCCCCGATGACCATTTGAGGCGGATACAACTCCGGGTGCTCCTTCCAATAAGAGATTGGATAAGTGCAATCCGCTGCAACCTGAGCACTCGCCGTAGCACTCGGACTCTGGAATCCCAGGCGGTTCCATGGTACGAAAGTAGCAATTAACCACACCAATCCAACGAATATGATAATCGTCACCACCACCAAGGCGATAACCAGCCAACGTTTAGAAGTTAACTCATTATCCATATAGATTGATCACAACACCTTCATAATACTTTCAAATGATCCCAGGATCCTGGAATTCTTCTCTTTCATGCAAGCACTTTGTTAGGCATGTTTCTTATAAAACTCAAACTTTTCTTATATCAAATTTTAACAATTTTACTCTATAGTAAATACAGTAGTAAAAGATAGAGGATTTTTACAAAAACGTAAATCATGTAAGGAGGTAAAGACTATGTTAACTCGTTGGGATCCTTTCCAAGAAATGTTGAACCTTCGCCGGACCGTTGATCGTCTCTTTGATAATGCTAGCCCAGATCGCGATTGGCAACCCACCCTGTGGGGCTTGGCTGTGGACTTGGTCGAAAACAAGGATGATTTCATTGTAAAAGCATCCGTCCCCGGTATTAATCCAGATGACCTGGATATATCGTACGCCGATGATACCCTGACCATTAAAGGTGAGATCAAATCGGATAACGAGATCAAAGAGAACCAGTATCACCTGCGTGAGCGCCGCTATGGCTCGTTTGCTCGCAGTATCACCCTCCCCACCAAGATTAAAGGGGATGCCATTGAAGCTTCCTACCAAAACGGTGTGATTATCTTACGCTTGCCCAAGGCTGAGGAAGTCAAACCGAAGCGCATCGCCATCAAGGTCGGTGATAGCAAGATGATCGAAGGTAAAGTTAAAAACAAGGTACAAAACTGAAACTCCAAGACGGGTGCAGGCCATAAAGCCAATCGCACCCGTTTTTGTTTTACTCCAGCCAGATCTCTCCATAATTCTGCCTTACGCTCGTAATTACTCACCTGTTCCCTAATATCTCGTCTTCATTCATCCGGTAATTTCCCGATGTTATACTAGCGGCATGCAAACATGTCAGGTACGTTGTTTAGGTCTGGTTCCTTACCAGCAAGCCTGGGATTTGCAGGAAGAGCTTGCCAGGCAAATTGCAAGTGGAGAGCTTCCCCCCACTTTACTGCTACTCGAACATCCGCACACCTATACCTTTGGTCGCTCAGGCCATGCCACCAACCTGTTGTGGAGCGAAGCTGACCTCGAAAACCGTGGCATCCAGGTTTTTTGGGTAGATCGTGGTGGCGACGTCACATATCACGGTCCAGGTCAGCTGGTGGGATATCCGCTTATCCCGCTCAAGACGAGTGGCCTGGTCTCATCAGCTGTAACGGATAATTCCAATCTACCCCAGGCGGATTATATCGGTTACCTCCGCAAGCTGGAGCAAGTCCTCATCCAGACCTTACAGCAATTTGGGATTCAGGCTCAGAAGATCAAAAACCTCACCGGAGTGTGGGTTGAGGGATCGAAGATTGCTGCCATCGGGGTCAAGGTTGACGCTCGGGGCATCACCCATCATGGTTTTGCCTTGAACGTCGCACCGGATATGAGCTATTGGGATGGCATTATCGGCTGTGGTCTTGCAGGATATTCCATCACCAGCATGGCTACCCTGTTAACCAGCCCTCCTTCCATGCAGCAAGTCATTCAAACAGTGATCACCGCATTTGAAGAAGTCTTCCAGCTCACCTGTCATGCCATCTCCTAAGGTATAATACGCAGTGATCTGCCTCAATAATCTGCCTTAATCACCACTATCACAAATGGAGGGAAATTCTTGTCTGGATCATCCTTGAAAATCGTCATTCCCATGGCGGGTTATGGCACTCGCTTACGTCCACATACCTGGAGCCGCCCCAAGCAGCTCATCCGTTTGGCCGATAAAATGGTGATCGACCACGTCCTGGACACCTTTGCAGACCTTCCCAATACCTTCCAAACTGAATACATCTTCATCGTGGGGTATCTCGGGCATAAAATTGAGCAGTATATGCGTTCCACCCATTCTGATCTCAAGGTACGTTACGTGGAACAAACCGAGATGCGCGGTCAATCGCACGCCATCTCTTTGGCGAAAGATTATCTGGATGGTCCCATGCTGATGATCTATGGTGATACCCTGATCAAATGCGATTTCTCTTTTCTGGCTACAGAAACTGCCGAGGCTGTTGCCTGGGTGAAAGCCGTGCCTGATCCTCGCCGTTTTGGTGTTGCCAGCCTGGGTGAGGATGGATGGGTTACCCACCTGGTTGAAAAACCTCAAGATGTGAACAACAACCTGGTTTTGGCAGGCTGTTATTACTTTAAAAACTCATCGGAGGTAATAACCGCCCTTGATGAGCAGATGAAACGCAACGTTACCCTCAAGGATGAATTCTACTTTGCAGATGCCGTCAACATCATGCTCGAGCGCGGTTTGAAAATGCGAGTTGAACATGTGGACACCTGGTTGGATGCCGGTACATCAGATGATGTCTTGAGTACCAATCGTTACTTGCTTGAGCATGGGCACGATAACACCGCTGAAGCCTCTGCCCACTTAAAATCCGTCATTCGCCGACCAGTTTTCATTCATCCCACGGCGAATGTCGAAAATTCTGTCATTGGTCCACATGCTGCCATCGGTGCCAATTGCACCATCCAGAGTTGCATCATCCGCGATAGCATCATCGAAGATGCCTCGGTGCTGACCAATGTGATCATGGAGCGTTCGCTCATTGGAAGGGAAGTTCACATTGAACACCAGGCTGGTGTCATGAATGTCGGTGATCAAACCGAGTTAACTTTATAATGACTTCTGGTGAGGTGGAATGTCGTTCTGACCATGACTATATCGGGCAGCCTCTGGCATTCTACTGGCAGGGCAAACGCCTCGAGGTGACCGAAGTATTATCGCAAAATCGTACTCCCTTGGGATACTCCTTTCGGGTACTTAATGAAGACTTTGGGATATTTGAGCTCAACTATGACACCAACACGGACCAATGGTCTGTTGATCAACGCTAGTCTAAGGAGCGAGCATGAATGAAAGGTACTTAGCCCGTCATGTTGTTTCACTAAAACCATCGGGAATCCGCAAGTTCTTCGATATCGTCGCCACCATGAAGGATGTGATTTCACTGGGCATCGGCGAGCCAGATTTCGTCACCCCTGAACCCATCATCGAAGCAGGCATCAGGGCACTTCATGCTGGTGAGACCCATTACACCTCCAATGCCGGATTGCTGGAGCTGCGCCAGGCGATAACGGAGTACATCTTTAATACCTATGGCGTTGAATATGACCCCATTAGCGAAGCCATCATCACGGTTGGCGTTTCCGAAGCCCTCTATCTCACCCTGACCGCTCTGCTCAACCCGGGCGAAGAGGTGATCATCCCCACGCCCTGCTTTGTTTCCTACCAGGCGGAGGTTATCCTGGCGGGTGGTGTGCCGGTCGAGATCCCCACCTTTGTTGGCGATGGTTTCCAGGTGAAGCCCGAACGCCTGGAGGCCGCAATCACCTCGCATACCAAGGCCATCTTGCTCGGTTATCCCAACAACCCCACCGGCGCGGTCTATACGCGCCAGGTGCTGTTGGAGATTGCGCGCATCGCCGAAAAGCATGACCTGATCGTCATTTCCGATGAGCTCTACGACCAGCTGGTGTATGGTGTGCAACACGTCTGCTTCCCCTCCCTGCCCGGGATGCGCCCACGCACCATCTTGCTTGGTGGCTTCTCGAAGAACTATGCCATGACTGGCTGGCGGGCAGGTTTTGCCTGTGGTCCGGCCGATATCATCAAGGGACTGGTGCGCATCCACCAGTACACCATTATGTCAGCTCCCACCATGTCGCAGCTGGCGGCCTTGGAGGCCATCCAACACGGGGCCAAGTATGTTGCCCAGATGCGTGACGAGTACGACCGCCGGCGCAAACTGATCGTGGGTGGACTGAATCAGTTGGGCCTGCCCACCTTTGAGCCTCACGGCGCTTTCTATGCCTTCCCCAACGTGTCCCTCACCGGCATGGACGATGAGACCTTCGCCCAAAAACTCTTAGAAGAAGAACGTGTGGCGGTAGTTCCGGGGAGCTCCTTTGGGGCAGGTGGTGAAGGTTATGTGCGCTGCTCGTATGCCACAGCCTACGAGAAGATCGAGGAAGCCCTGAAACGCATGCAAGACTTCATGCACCGTCACGGATGATGCTTGATCGGGACTGCGGTGATTCCCATGTCAATAAACCCACACAGTCAACAAAACGATTATCTCAATCAGTCATTCTTTATATCCAGGGACTGCACAAGTGCAGTCCACCAGTCTTTTTCACTCATAGCCATCAGGGAAGGAAATCCAATCGATGAGTCTGGGCAAGAATCTCCATGAAGCTCAACGCTGGCTGATTACTGCCCAGCAGGATCTGCTGGCGGCGAAAGCACTCTCAGAAAACAGATTCTACGCCCACGCTTGTTTTCTGGCCCAACAGAGTGGAGAGAAGGCTATGAAAGCCATGTGGTACCTGCACGACCGGCAACCGTGGGGCTCGTCCATCCTGCGACTGGTGACAGAATTCCCAGATGCTACTGAGCTGCCCAACCTGGATGATTGGATTTACCGGGCCGCCACACTTGACCGGCTCTATATTCCAACCCGCTACCCAGACGCACTACCGGATCTGACCCCGGGTCAGATTTATTTTAAACAGGATGCCGATGCAGCCATTTTACTGGCGGCCACCTTCGTCGAAGCTGCCCAAAAAGCGATCGCATGATATCAGGCGAAGCTTTATGGTACACGATCATTGAGTTAGTGCTAAACATCACCATCCAGCACGCTAAAGCTGTGGCATTCGTCACTTGACGACTTGTCTGACATTGGTTAACCTTAAAATACACAGTAGGATTGCCGCTTCATATCGAATAATACAACCCGGACGGATCTGGCCCGGGAAATCAAATGAGGGTAATCACAGGCATTTTATTGCCTGCTTATAGATAAAATTCAACCGATAAAACCAGGAGTAGATTATGACCGAACAGATCAATGCTTTCCAAATGGCACAGCGCCAATTTGATGGCGTTGCCAGGCAGCTCAACCTGGACCCACAGGTGGCCGAGTCCCTGCGCTGGCCTGCACGCGAGTTTAAATTCACCATACCAGTCCATATGGACGATGGCAGCTTACGTGTATTCACCGGTTACCGCGTCCAACACAACGATGTGCGCGGACCCAACAAAGGCGGCATCCGCTTCCACCCCGCCGAGACGCTGGACACGGTGCGCGCCCTGGCCATGTGGATGACCTGGAAATGCTCGGTGGCTGATATCCCACTGGGTGGCGGCAAAGGCGGCGTTCCGGTGGACCCGGCAACCCTCTCGGTGTTCGAGAAGGAAAAACTATGCCGCGGTTGGGTGGATCAGATGTGGCGTAATATCGGTCCCCGCCAGGATGTCCCCGCCCCCGATGTGGGTACTACCCCGCAGATGATGGGCTGGATGATGGACGAGTATTCCAAGCTGGTCGGTCATTACACACCGGGTGTCATCACCGGTAAACCTCTGGGTGGCGGTGGAAGTTTGGGCCGCACGGAAGCCACCGGTTTCGGCGTGATCTACACCGTGCGTGAAGCCATGAAGCACCTTAAGATCGACCCCACCAAGTCGGTGGCTGCCATTCAGGGCTTCGGCAACGTCTCGCAGTATGCCGCCATTGGATTCATCGAGCACCTGGGAGGCAAAGTGGCCTGCGTCTCCTGCTGGGATCGAGGCGACAAGTGCTCCTACACCTTCAGCCACACCAATGGTGTTGATCCTCATTTCCTTCAGTCCATCACCGATCAGTACGGCACTATCGACAAAGCTAAAGCCCATGATGCCGGCTACGTGCTGGATGATGGCGATGCCTGGATCAGCAAGGAAGCCGAGGTGCTCATCCCGGCCGCGATCGAAGGCCAGGTGACCGGTGAGACGATCAAAAAGATCAGCTCACGCGTGCGCATCATCGCCGAAGGCGCCAATGGACCCACCACCCCTGAGGCCGACGAAATGATCAAGGCCAATAAGATCTTCGATATCCCCGACTTTCTGTGCAACGCCGGTGGGGTCACCTGTTCCTACTTCGAGGGGGTGCAGAACGACATGAACTTCTACTGGACCAAGCAAGAGGTGCTAGAGAAGCTGGACACCAAGATGACCCAGGCCTTCAACTCGGTGCTCGAGATGTCTGAAAAAGAAAAGGTCTACATGCGCGACGCGGCATACATGGTAGCCATCGCCCGTGTGGTCAAGGCCATGGAGCTGCGCGGCTGGATCTAGAGCCAATTCGTCAATATTTTTCCATTTTATCTTTAGAGACGCCCTGGCGGGGCGTCTCTATTATTTAACTGGTTCACAAGTTTCAAGTTATTCGGATGTTTCCACTCAAAATTTAATCACTCTCCCCTGATTACTGGAAATTTCTCGCTTCTCGTTGTATACTCAATGCACCCTACCGAGGAGAAGTATTACCATGAGAGTAACCGTCTTGCAAGAGAACCTGGCGCACGGCTTGAGCATCGTCTCACGCGCCGTATCCCCACGCAGTACATTACCCGTGCTCGGTAATGTGCTGGTAGCCACTGATGAGGGGCGCTTGCGCCTATCCGCCACCAA
Organism: Anaerolineales bacterium; assembly: GCA_049287485.1. Lineage (GTDB taxonomy): Bacteria > Chloroflexota > Anaerolineae > Anaerolineales > UBA4823 > FEB-25. The sequence goes on along the minus strand of JBAQFX010000200.1, from coordinate 31,666 downwards.
CCTGGAACTGGGCATTACCTGCTGGATTGGGGCAAAGATCGTGGAGGAAGGCTCCACCACCGTGCCGGCGCGCACCTTCACCGACCTGGTAGCCACCTTGCCGTCCGAGCAGGTGGAGATGAGCCTCAACGTGCGCAACCAGAAGCTCAACGTACGCCTCAGCTCGTCCATTACGGATATCAACTGCATCGATGCTCAAGAATTCCCTCCTATGCCGGTACCCGACCTGGCAGATGGCATCCCCATCAACGTGGCCGATTTCAAAGAAATGATCCAACAAGTGGTCTTCGCCGCCTCTGCCGATGAAGCCCGTCCGGTGCTCACCGGGGTATTGCTAACCGCCCAGGGTAACCAGCTCACATTACAGGCAGCTGATGGTTTCCGTCTGTCCATTCGCAAAGCGGACCTCTCCTCTCCCTTATCCCGTCCAATCAAAGCTATCATCCCTGCGCGTGCCCTGGCAGAGTTGGGACGCATTGCCGGCGACAGCGAGACCACAGTCACCATGGTACTTCCGCCGAACCGCGGACAGGTGATCTTCCACATGAAGGACGCCGAGTTGGTCTCGCAGCTGATCGAAGGCTCCTACCCTGACCTCGAGCAAGTCATCCCGCGCTCCCATCAGACGCGCACGGTCATCTCCACCCCCGCTGTTCTCAAGGCCTGCAAGCAGGCAGAGATCTTCGCCCGTGAGGGCTCGCACATCGCCCGCATCCAGATCACCCCCGGCAGCGATGGGCAACCCGGGACAGTGGAAATCTCGGGGCAATCGGAAGAGACCGGCTTCAACCAGACAGTGATCGACGCCAACATCGAGGGCAACCCTCTGTTGATCGCCTTCAATGTGCGCTTCCTGCGCGAAGTGCTGGACGTGATCAAGACCCCCAATGTGATACTCGAGACCAATATCGAAACCACCCCAGGGGTTTTCCGCCCGGTGGGGGAGGATAACTTCCTACACGTGATCATGCCCATGCATTTGGGAGGCTGAGGCCCAGGGTAAGGGTAAGAGCGAAGCAACATTTCTGTAATCAAAAAATTAGGGGCATAGCAGCCTGTGCGGTCTGGTTTTTAACCGGATCGCTATGTCCATACCTGAGATTGTAGATTTATCATATCGAGTGAATATTCTGCAAGCTATACTAACAGGGAATAGGATATTTTATCTGATACTAATCAACCACGCTCCCGCTTCCCCAAAATCTCCAAAAACGGGATTTAGGGGAGGAGTAGAATTTTTATGACCCTGCCATCTGTCAGCGTTGAAAAGACCCTGCGCATCTACCTGGCTTTGGCTCAATACCCCATCCTGAGCACCCAGATCCGCGCCCATATGCGCCGTGCGCTCTTCGAGCATGGAGTGATCAGCCAGCAAGACTTCGAAGCTGAGGTGCGTGAGCAGGCCATCCATTCTCAGCAACGCGAAGCGATCCATGACCCTTATATCGAGGAGCCATCCGATGTTTGGGAGTTACGCCAGTCCCGCCTGCGCGACCACTTGACGGATTTCTACTTCGCCTACAACCTGCCCTACGAGCTGTTCGAGCAAATCGTGCGCGACACCCTGGTAGAGAGAGGTGTGCATGCCCACGATCTGCTGGTCACCTTCAACCCCGAACTGGCTCCCCAATCCATGTTGTTTGAACAAGCTTCTGCTATTGAAAACCTGCCAGAGCAGGAACGCAGCTTGGCTGAACCTCATCTGCGTGAGATCAAGGTGGTGCTCATCCGCACCCTGATCAGCGATCAGCTTGCATATGTCAACATCGCCAAGGACTGGTTCACCATCCAAGACTTGCGCCAGATTTACCACCACAAGATCGGCAGCGGTAAGATCGGTGGCAAGGCCGCTGGTATGCTACTCGCCAGGCGTATCCTGGAGAACCTGGCCTCCCCCGAGCTGAATACCCACCTTAGCATCCCTGAGTCGTACTTCCTGGGGGCTGATGTGACTTACGCCTTCATGGCGATGAACAACCTGATGCACTGGAATGACCAAAAGTACAAGACCGAGGAGCGCATCCGGGCTGAGTACCCACAGATCATCCAGGACTTCATCGGCGGGAAATTCCCCCCCGAGACGTTGAGTGAGCTGCGCAACCTGCTGAATAAAATTGGCCGGCAACCGCTGATCGTGCGCTCTTCCAGCTTGTTAGAGGATAACTTTGGGACGTCCTTCGCTGGCAAATATGAAAGCATCTTCTGCCCAAACCAGGATACGCGCGAGGAGAACCTGTACCAGCTTACCCAGGCCATTCAGCAAATCTACGCCAGCATTCTCAACCCCGATGTGCTGCTCTATCGGCGCAGCAAAGGCTTGCAGGACTATGATGAGCGCATGGCCATCCTGATTCAGCTGGTCCAGGGAGAAAAGATGGGCCATTATTTTTTACCTTTCGGAGCAGGTGTGGCCTTCAGCCGCAACCAGTTCCGCTGGAATCCGCAGATACGACGTGAGGATGGCTTCATCCGCCTGGTATGGGGGTTGGGCACGCGCGCCGTGGAGCGGATGGGCAACGATTACCCACGCCTGGTAGCCCTCAGCCACCCCCTGCTGCACCCGGAAGCCACGCCCACCCTGATCAGCCAGTATTCCCAGCATTACGTAGACCTGATTGACCTGGAAAATAATCAGTTAGAGACTGTCCCGGTGGACGAAAATTTATCTCCCCGTTATCCGGGACTGCGTTACGTCGCCCAGATATTCAACGATGGGTACATGCTGCCTATCCGTATGGTGCCAACCCACAGCAGCCTGCTGGGCGGACAGAATAGCCAGCTGGTAATCACCTTCGATGAGCTATTACGGCGCACATCCCTGGCCAGCCGCTTCCGCGAGCTGCTGAACATCCTTGAAGAAACCTACCACTCGCCGGTGGATACAGAGTTCACCTTGCACATCGTAAATCCCAACGCGGTCAAACCCGAGGTGGATATTTGCATCCTGCAGTGCCGCCCGCAATCTCAGTTCAAAGAGAGCAAGGTCCATTTGCCCACCAGCCTTAACCCGGCCGACGTGGTCTTTTCTACCTCACGCCTGGTGCCTGAAGGAAATATAAGCGGGATCACACACGTGGTCTATATCTCCCCTGAAGGTTATTTCTCGCTTTGCACCCAGGCTGAGCGTGTGCACATCGGTCACCTGGTGAGTAAATTGAATGCCAGGCTGGCGGGGAAGACCTTCATCACCATCGGCCCAGGACGTTGGGGCACCATCAACCCCGACCTGGGGGTGCCTATCAAATACGGGGATATTTACAATACGCGCTCTCTGGTGGAACTCTCGGGGCATGGCATTAGTGGAGCCCCCGAGCCATCCTTTGGTACGCACTTCTTCCAGGATCTGGTGGAAGCTAATATCTACCCGCTGGCGATCTACCTGGACGACCCGGACGCGCAATTCAACCGCTCATTTTTCTATGACACTCCCAACCATCTGGAGACAATCATGCCTGAAGCACATGAATGTGCGGAAACCATCCGCTTGATCAAAGTGGCATCCTTCCGCCCGGCTCATCACCTGGAACTGGTCATGGATGATGAAAGAGGGCAGGCGCTGGCATACCTGGTGCCGGATAGTTAGCCGGAATAGTCTTTAATTTCTATCTTGGGTATAGCATTATTGAGGAGATGTAGGGATGAAAAAATTCGTAGCAGTGGCGGGCAACATTGGGGTGGGTAAATCCACCCTGGTGAGCATGCTGTGTAATCGGCTGGGCTGGCAGCCCTTCTTCGAGCCAGTAGGTGAGAATCCCTACCTGGCGGATTTTTACCGCGATATGCGCCTGTGGTCGTTCCACTCGCAGATCTTCTTCCTCACCCGCCGCCTGCACCTCCACCGCGAGCTGCTCGACCACCCCACCTCCGCTATCCAGGATCGCTGCGTTTACGAGGATGCCGAGGTCTTCGCCCAGAACCTTTTTTTACAAGGGCTGATGGACGAGCGTGACTATTCCAGCTACCGTGAGTTATACCGCGTGCTGAGCGAATTCCTGCCCCCACCCGACCTGGTGGTCTATTTGCGTGCCTCGGTGAGCACTTTGCAACAGCGCATCTCAAACCGCGGGCGCGATTACGAACGCACTATCACACCCGAATATCTGGGACAGCTTAACCAGCTGTACGAAGAATGGATCACCAGCTTCAGCCTGTGCCCGGTGCTTACCGTCCCTGCGGATACGCTGGATTACGTCGCTCATCCGGGTCACCTGGACCTGGTGGCTCAAAAGGTGGAGGAAAAGTTGACCGGCAAGGAAGAGGTGATTTTCTCAGATGATGAGCTGGCGAATTCGATCTGAGCATTATTAGAAATAATCACAGTGGCGCAGCGATACTGCGCCTCTACCACAATTCTAAAATGACCCCATTTAATGTTTATTGATCCTCAGTTTACAAAGGTATATCACAACCAGCGCTTATATTGAGATCAAATAGCCAGCAAAATCACACCTTCTCTAACTTTTCAATCATCTCCTCTGCCAGGCTGACAATATTATGGATGGTCTGGGCATCGAAGGCGAAGCGGGCACCGGCAGTCTGGTACAGCTCTGGCAGAGGCACCGTCCCACCCAGCGCCAGGGCTTTCCTGTATGCCGAAACCGCAGCCTTCTGATCTTTGAGGGCATTACGCCACACCTGGAACGCTCCCAGGGAAGCGATGCCATACTCCACATAATAGAAGGGTACCTCAAAGATGTGCTGCTTACGCTGCCAGCCGGTAACCAACAGGTCATCTAGGCCGCTCCAGTCCACTCCGACCATGAATCGCTGCCATAACTCAGCCCATTTCTGGTTGCAATTTTCGGTTTTAACTGCCGCCTGCTGATGGGTATAAGCCCAATGCTGGAACGCATCCACCACCGCCATGTAAGGCCAGAAGAGCACCTGCTCTTCCAGGTGTTCGATCCTTGCCCGGGCAGCATCCTTATCGGAATAAAAGCCGCCTTCCCTGGCCAATAGATAAGGAGAAGCCAGCAGCTCCATCGCCATGGAGGCCACTTCGGCAAATTCCATCCCTACCGGCAACTGGTGATAATATGGTAAATGGGCCTCCTCAAACACATGGAAGGCATGCCCACCCTCATGTAACAAGGTCGCTACATCCGCATGTAAGCCCACCGCGTTCTCCAGGATAAATGGCAATCTGACCATGTCATAATTGTTGCAATAGGCACCCGGGGCTTTACCCTTGCGGTTTTCCAGGTCCAGCAAGCCATTTTTACGCATAATCTCAAAATACTCCTGCAGCTGCGGGTCCACCCGCCGGAAGATGGCTGAGACCCCTTCTTCAAGCTCATTAATCGTTTGGTATGGTCTCAGTGCTGCCCGACCAAGTGGGTCAACGTTTAAATCCCATGGGCGTAAGGACGCCAGACCGAGTTGCTTACCGCGCTTCTCATAAAGACGCAGGGCAACCGGAACAACCTCCTGCTCAATCGCCTCATGGAACCGGGTGCAGTCTTCAGGCGTGTAATCAAAACGCAGCAGCTCCTTCCAGCGGTACGAGCGGTAATCTTTGAAGCCAGCGTTGGTTGCAATCTGGCTTCGCAAAGCCAACATTTTCACCCACAGCTCGTTCAATTTCTGGCGGTCGTCAAGTTTGCGTTCCATGACCAGGCGCCAGGCATTCTCACGTTTGGCGCGGTCCAGGCTAAGGAAGACCGGCTGCAATTGAGTAGCCGTCACTTCCTTGCCTTCCCACTCCACGGTCTGAGCCCCAATGATCTCATCATACAAATTAACCAATTTCTTCTCTTCAGAAAGCAACGGCAGGTTATCTTCCCGGAATATCTCCGCCTCGACGCGCATATTCTTCAAAGGCATGTCAAACCCTTCGGGTTGCAAACCACTGGACAGTAATTTTAACTTCAGCGATTGGTTTGCCACCTGAAAAGGCGTGTAGGTTTCATCGAGGAAAGTGTTGAAGCGCTCGATGATTTCAGGGTTAGCAGTATCCTGCGTGGTAGCTACCCACAGGCGTGCGTATATTTCAGAAACCATTCGGCTGAGATCCGACCAGTCCATAACCCAGCTATCCAGGGAAGCTTGAGTCACTGGTCGTTGCACCAGGTCATCTGTAAATGGCTTGATCTTCGTCCAATCCCATTGCATGAACTCCTGGGGGTCTTTGGGAAGGGTATTGAACATAAAAGCTCCTTTCGAATGTATTGGTGATGAAGAGTGATGTAAAATGGCATGCCTTTCCCGCCGGCATGATTATAACATTGGCTTACTTCTCCCAAAGCAGGCTGTACCAGCGCAGGTAATCCTCCACATGCGCCTGCCAGTAGGTTTCTTGATGCTCACCAACGAATATATGCCACTCGTGCGGGATGTCAAATTGGGTAAGCAAAGCCTCCAGCCAGGTCGCTGATTTGGTAATTACAGGATCATCTTGGCTTCCAATATCCATATAAATGCGCGGTTCCATATCTTCTGGAAGGTTGTAAAGCCAAAGATAAATCGATTGCACATCGCTTTTAAATATATAGCCACTATGCACCCCCACCGCGCTGAAGAGATCCCAGCGCGAGAGACCAATGTGTACCGCCCAGGCGCCTCCCCTGGAGAGGCCGCCAATCGCCCGGTGTTCCCGGTCTGGTATGGTGCGATAATTCTCGTCCACCCATGGCACCAAAGCTTGCTCCACCGCCTTGCCGAAATTATCCTCGGTTGGCTCAAGCCACACCCGATCTCTGGGCATGACCACGATAAATGGTGCGGTTTCCCTGGTGGCAATTAACTTGTCGGCTACTTCTGGCACACCCAGGCGATCCCACTGCGTATCCGTGTAGGTCTGACCATGGATCAGGTATAGCACGGGGTATGACCTCTCCGGCTCTTCATCATAGCACGGGGGTAGGTAGATGCGGTAAACCAGCGGGTCGTGTAGAAGGACAGTGGTGAACTCGTACACTTCCACTCTGCCACCTTTTTGCATACAAATAGTCTGGGTGGGGGTGGACGTATATGGAATGGGAGTGTCAGTGCTGTTAATTATGGGGGTTGGGCTAGGTGGTATCGTGGGAGTTATTCTGCTGGTAGGTGAGGTAAACGTGGCGGTATTAAAAATCAAAGGGACTGGCGTAGCTGGCGCTTCTGTGGGTATTGCACTGCCCCTGACCAGGTTTGGTGGGATTTGCGTACAGGCCTGTAAAAGGATCACCAGGATCCAAATAACTGAAAATCTTCTCCACACGCTTGGAGTGTACCATAACACGCTGTGGCTAAGGCCTAGATTAAGCTTGAGTGAGTATAAGATTGTCTGCAACCAGATTCACCCTTTCGCTGGTAAAATTGCTCGAGAAATTTACCTATGGAGAAGCGCATGCGCAAGGTTATCCTTATTGTCCTGATATTCACCGCGGTAGGTTTGGCAGGCTGCCTGCCCCAAGTGCAGTCTACCCCCACTGCTATAGCCACTGCGACGAGCAACGCTCGGCCGGCTCCAACGGTGATCCTGAGTGTACCAACTGAGTCCAGCCTTCTACCAGACTCAGGTTGCACAGTCATCACCAACAAGCCTACTCCAGGCCCCACCGCTGAGTCTATTTTTCCACCCGTCATCGATAAGGATTGGGTCAAAGGTCCTGCCAGTGCCAAGGTAACCATCATTGAATATTCTGATTTCCAGTGACCATATTGCGCTCAGCTTGCTTCCGTGTTGGAGCAACTCATTAAAAATTTCCCCAATGATGTAAGATTTGTCTACCGGCAATTTCCCCTCATCGGCACGCCTGAATCACCCTTCCATGATAAAGCTGCCCTGGCGACCCAGGCCAGCGAAGCGGCTGGCAAGCAGGGTAAGTTCTGGGAAATGCATGATGTGCTGTTTGAGCGCCAATCAGAATGGTCGCCATTATCGGTGAGCGATTTCCAGCCATGGCTGATTCAGCTCGCCGGAGAGCTTGATCTGGATGTGAGTAAATTCACCACAGATCTGACCAGCACCGAATTGGTGAACCTGGCCCAAAATGCCTGGGACAATGCCCGGAATATTGGCTTGAGCGGTACACCCACTTTATTGGTAAACGATCAGGTCTGGCCGAGCAACGTACCCATGAATATCGGGAACCTCTCCTCCGTCGTTTTATTGACCATGCTGGAAGACCGACAATTCACCGTGTGTCCACCGATGACGATTAACCCCACCAAACAATACATCGCCACCCTGCATACCGAAAAAGGTGATATCGTGATCGAGCTCTACGCTGATAAAGCTCCCATTGCAGTGAACAGCTTCATCTTCCTGGCGAAAAATGGTTGGTTTGATAATGTCACCTTCCACCGGGTCATTCCAGGCTTCGTCGCCCAAACCGGTGATCCAAGTGGAACTGGCTATGGCACGCCCGGTTATGCCTTCAAAAATGAAATCTCACCAGATTTGAAGTTCGATGGTCCCGGCGTGGTGGGAATGGCTAATGCAGGTGCTGATTCAAATGGCAGCCAGTTTTTCATCACCTATGCAGCACAACCCACACTGGATGATGGCTATACCATCTTTGGGCATGTCATCCAGGGGATGGATGTGGTTACCAACCTAACCCCACGCGATCCATCCCAGGGAACAGATCTTCCATCAGGCGATAAAATCCTGAGCGTGATTATCCAAGAGAAATAAACTTTGCCATCGCAGGAGCAGCGATTTATCCCTGCTCCTGGGTTGGGGGATTATGAAAATGACCGAGTCCAACACTTCAAAGCCTGCACAATCACCTCTACACTGGCCTTCGCTCATCCAGTTTATCTTGAGCTCCCTGGCAGCATTCTTGCTTCTGGGAGCGGCTGTGATCATCGTCATCATTTCCATAGTTCAATATTTCACACGTGGTTTTACCTTGGCATATCTTACCCAACCATTTATGGTGTCTGCCAGTCTGGTATTTGCCGGCGTTTTGGTGCTCCCTGCTGCCTGGTATGCCTGGAAGAACGTGACTTCTCTAGACGTGCAGGCGAAGTCTCCTGCGGAAGCTCGTAATTATACCCTCACACTGACCCTTCTTGTGCTGGTGGTGGTAGGAGGAGCACTGGCCTTGGGAAATTGGGCTTCTCAAGACAACCGGCTTGCCTGGTGGCTGCTACCACCGCTTAACATCATCGCCACAGGTTTACCAGCTTTATGGGTGATATATATAGGCACACGCGGGCTCATCCCAGGTATGCCTCGGCGTCAATGGGCAGTCTTTGCCAGTGGTCTGGTATTGGGACCACTGATCATCCTGATCTTGGAACTACTACTGCTGCTGGCGATGGTTATTCTGGCATTGCTATGGATCATGCTAAATCCAAGTTTATCCAATCAGCTGAATGGGATCGTTTTTCGCTTGCAGAATGCTGCCCCGAATACTGATGCCATCCTCAAAGTACTTTTGCCACTTTTACTTAATCCAGGGATTATTTTCCTTTTATTCGCTTTCATCTCTGTCCTTGTGCCAATGCTCGAAGAATCGCTTAAACCCATTGGCGTCTGGTTCCTGGCCGGTCAAAAGATCACCCCAGCCCAGGGATTTGGTTATGGTGTATTGAGTGGTGCTGGCTTTGGTCTTTTTGAAAACCTGGGGAATACCAGCAGTGGGGGAGCAGAATGGGCTCTACTGGCATCCACACGCATCAGCACCCTGCTACTACATTGCTTCACTGCTGGCTTGGTAGGCTGGGCTCTGGTTTCTGCTTGGAGCCAGCGACGTTATCTGCGTCTTGGCCTGACATACATCATTGCAATATTCATCCATGGGCTGTGGAATGGCATGGCCGTCTTGAGCACAGCTTCCTCATCACAAGGCTTGAGCAACATATCCATCCCCACCAGCCTGCAACAGATTGGAGCGCTCTCATCCTACGGAATAATCACCCTGGGGGTTATTGTACTGGTGCTATATATTACCGCCAATGGTATCTTACGGCATAATGCACGAGCGCCACAGCCTCCACCCTCTCCTGAGGGTGGAGGTTCAAGTTCCCTAGAAGACCAAACCCTCCCTCCTGGGGAGAGTGAATCCTATCAAATAGTCTCTGATCCAGCACATTCCCTATCAATAACACCAGACAATGCTACCCAAATTCCTGGTCGTGAGACTGATTATCTGTCCACAGGTGAGAAATATCCTGACACAACGGAATAGTACCCATGAATATAATTCTTTACCTGATCGACCTGATCCTGCACCTGGATAAATATCTTGGTGAAATCATCCAGAATTACGGCACCTGGACTTACCTACTGATGTTCTGCGTTATTTTTATGGAGACCGGCTTTGTAGTCACCCCCTTCCTGCCCGGGGATTCCTTGATTTTTGCCGCAGGGGCTTTTGCTGGTCTCGGTTATTTGCACATCGGCGTGTTATTCTTGGTGCTTGGCGCTGCAGCCATCGCCGGTGATACCGCCAATTATTGGATCGGGCACTACATCGGTCCACGCGCCTTCAGCGGTAACATCCGCTTCCTCAAAAAAGAATACCTCGACCGCACGCACGCGTTTTATGAAAAACACGGAGGCAAGACGATCATTATTGCTCGTTTTATACCCATCATCCGCACCTTTGCGCCATTCGTCGCCGGGGTCGGTGCCATGACCTACCCTAAATTCATCGCCTATAATGTGATAGGTGGGTTAGCCTGGGTGGCTCTGTTCTCCTTTGGGGGTTACTTCTTTGGTAACCTCCCAGTGGTACAACAGAATTTTGCTTTCGTTATCCTTGTGATCATCTTCATTTCGATCCTACCCGCCATTATTGAGTTTATCAGAAGCCGCCGGCAGCGCAGCAAGGCAACCCAACCTCCCGCAAGTATCTGATACCTCACCCGGTTTTAGACGAGGTAAAATCGAAGTTATGGACCAGCCATCTTTGGAATCCATCCTGGTTGATTTACACCTGCCAGCTATCCGATATTTTCCCAGCCTTGGCTCAACAAATGACGAAGCCTGGGATTGGATCGACTCTGGCGCCCCTCATGCTGCGCTGGTTATTGCCGATGAACAAACAGCCGGTCGCGGCAGATATAACCGCCGTTGGGTCACCATAGCTGGAAGCAGTCTGGCTTTCAGTCTGGCGCTATTATCACCTCCCCTTGAGCCACAGCATATCCAACGCCTGATTGGTTTGGGTGCCTTAGCAGTCTGTCAGGCCCTTCGCAGCATGTATGCTCTACCTGCACAGATAAAATGGCCCAATGATATCCTGCTCAACCTGCGCAAGGTCGGTGGTATCTTGGTTGAAACGCGTTGGCATGGTGATAAATTCCAGGCTGCTGTCATCGGGATTGGCATTAACATTGCATCACAATCTATCAGCCTGGAGAATCTTCCCGCTAAGGGATTGAACTTCCCTGCCACTTGTGTTGAAGATGAATTAGATCATCCGGTGGAGCGCATGGAATTATTGCACACTATTCTCAAGCAGTTTTTTAGCTGGCTCAAGCGACTCTCCTCCCAGGATTTCATTAAGCAATGGGAAGATAATCTGGCATATCTCAACCAGTGGGTGGAGCTATCCGTGGTAACTCCAACCCCCTCCACTCAGACAAAGATCGATCCATATCCCGATTCAATTGGAAAATTGATCGGGCTTGATATAGATGGCTCTTTGAAATTACTTTCCAGGTCAGGCACGTTATTCACCATTCAGGTTGGGGAGATCCAATTGAAACCCCACCCGATTGGTGCTCAATCTACACTGTAGATTGAGATGGAGATGGAACGACATGTTTGATGATTTCCGTAAGCAGATGGACGATTCAGCCTTCTATGAAGAAGACAAAGATGAAGAAACACCCGTTGAGATCGTTAACCAGGGCGACCATATCTTAGGGATGACACCAGTTCAACGATTCGTCGTTGCTGTCATGCTTTTACTGATGACGGTTATCCTGGGCGTTTTATTTCTGCTGGTCACCTCGAAAATTGCTCCGCCTTTTTTTAGTTGATACGGGTCAAAGATAAAATTCTGCACCCCTGGTCTCACTTTTCGATTTAGCCCAGCCTTATTCGCCCTCTTTCACTCCCGCCTGAATTAATTCAGCCGTAGATATCCTCGCCAGTGAGGCAACATAATCTTCCTCAGCGAGAGAGATCAACAGATCACACTTCGTGGTTCTACCTCCATGTTTGATGTCACGCACACGCGTACGCAGCACCACGCCACCCGCCGAAATGATGGTCAGTTCATCCACAGGTTGCACCACTCTGGCAGCTGAGATGCTTCCGACCTCCGCCAGACTCTTCGGGTTAATCGTCTGCACGCCTCCCGTAGCACGACCTTTTGGTGGGTATTCGATGAGCGGTGTGCGTTTACCATAACCACCGGTGGTGACCACCACCAGCTCGCCTCCTTCTTCCAACACTTCCATGCTGGCTACATGGTCACCAGGCTTCATGCTGATCCCGATCACCCCACTGGCTGTTCTACCCATTGACCGTACGGAAGCCTCCGCATAGCGTAGAGCTTGTCCTTGTTCAGTGACCAGGATGATCTCATCTTCCCCATCCGTCAGGCGAGCCCACCCTAACTCATCCCCCTCTTCCAGGGTAATGGCGATCAGACCCGAGGGACGTACTGAGCTAAATTCAGACAGTTCCACCCGCTTAATCCTTCCATTCCGGGTTGCCATAGTACAGTATTCAGCCGCCACAAAATCAGGCACCGCCACCGCCGCAGTGATCGTCTCACTATCACTCATTGATAATACATTTACGATTGGAATGCCCCTTGCTGAGCGGTCTGCGTCTGGGATTTGGTATGATTTTTCAGAATACACTTTGCCCTTGTCCGAGAAAAACAAAATGGTGTCCAGGGTGCGCGCGGGGAAAAGAAACATCACTTCATCTTCCTGCTTGGTGGAATGTCCGGTGACGCCTCTGCCTCCACGGCTCTGTAATCTGAAACTTTTCGCTGTCACCCGTTTAATATAGCCACGCTGAGTGATGCTGATTAACACAGCTTCATCGACCACCAGGTCTTCTTCCTCGAATTCTTCTTTGGCTTCATGCGCAATGCGCGTACGTCGAGGATCAGCATATTTCTTGACCAATTCCTCCAGGTCAGTCTTAATCAACTCCAACACCTTGCGCTGGCTGGCAAGCAGATCTTCTAGATAGGCAATCCTTTCCAGGATCTGTTTCTGCTCATCCTCAATTTTCTGGCGTTCCAGGGCAGCTAAACGACGCAGCTGCAGGTCCAGGATCGCCTGTGCCTGAAGTTCACTCAGTTTGAAGCGGGACATCAGCCACTCTTTGGCGATGTCTGCATCGGGTGATTGGCGGATGGTCACGATCACATCATCCAGATTCGCCAGGGCAATCAGTAATCCTTCCAGGATATGTGCCCTGGCTCGAGCTTTATTAAGCTCAAAACGTGATCGTCGGATGATCACATCCTGCCGGTGATCAATATAGACCTGGAGCAAACGCTTCAACGAGAGTAGCCGTGGTTCTCCACCCATTAAAGCCAGCATCTGTACCCCAAAGGTAGACTGTAAGGGGGTGTACTTATATAACTGGTTTAGCACCTTCACCGGTTGCGCCCCGCGCCTCAGCTCGATGATGATGCTCATCCCACGCCGGTCAGACTCATCTCTCAGGTCTGAGATATCATTTAATTTACCCTCACGAGCCAGCTCAGCAATCCTCTCCAGCAAGCTAGATTTATTAAGCAAGTAAGGGATCTCAGTGATCACGATGCGCTGTCTGCCACCATTCATGTCCTCAATATGCGCCAAACCCCGCAAGACGATTCGGCCTCGACCGGTGCTGTAAGCCTGGTGAATGCCCTCACTGCCCACAATCACCCCACCAGTAGGGAAATCTGGCCCTGGAACAAGTTTGAGTAGCTCTTCAGCGGGTACATCCTCAATATGCTCATAATGATCAATTAGATAAGAAATAGCTGAGGCAAGCTCGCTCAGGTTATGCGGTGGGATATTGGTCGCCATCCCCACCGCAATGCCGGAGGATCCGTTCAGCAGCAGGTTTGGCAAACGCGCTGGTAGCACACCGGGTTCCTTGAGTGATCCATCAAAATTATCGACAAAGTCCACCGTATCCTGCTCGATATCGCCCAGCATCTCCTCCGCCATACGCGATAAGCGCGCTTCGGTATAGCGCATGGCAGCAGGCGCATCGCCATCCACGCTGCCAAAGTTGCCCTGACCATCGATCAGTAAATAGCGCATGGAGAAATCTTGAGCCATGCGCGCCATCGATTCATATACCGCGGCATCCCCATGCGGGTGGTACTTTCCCAAAACCTCTCCTACAATACGGGCTGATTTCTTATAGGCCGAACCAGCCCCAATTCCCATATCATGCATGGCATACAGGATGCGCCGATGCACCGGCTTCAAGCCATCGCGTGCATCTGGTAAAGCCCGCGCCACAATCACGCTCATGGCATAATCCAGATATGCCGTTCGCATCTGATGGTCAATATCTACCTGTTCAACATTTCCGATTTCCATCCATACCTCATTCTATTAAACGATCCCGGATGAACGGCTCAATCTCGCCAGATTCAATCTCATGAGTTTTTCGAAAATGATCTCATCCAATTTTTGTCGGTTTCGCTAATAACAAAAAGATGTGTCCGCCTGGTGGCGCACACATCTGTATTATAAACCATGAAGTAAAGCTTGTTACCAACCCAGATAGCGGTCGATGGCGGCAGCCGCCTTCCGACCTGCCACCATGGCAGTCACCACCAGGTGTGGTCCGGTGACCATATCCCCACCTCCAAAGATTCCTCGGCGATGTGTGGCGCCAGTGTTCTCATCCGTCATCAATAATCCAGACTCGTACGTTTGGATGCCAGGGGTTGTTTCGCCAATGACCGGGTCGGGCTTGTACCCAATAGCGATGATGGCGGTATCAGCTTCGATGATGAAATCCGAACCCTCTACCGCGGAGAAAGAACGTCGGCCATTCTCATCCGGATCCCCCAGCTGTGTTCTCACGCACTCAATCTGGGCTAAATGTCCATTCGCTCCGGCGATGAAACGCACTGGTTGGGTCAGGAAGTGATATTTCGCCCCTTCCTCAAGCGCCATCTTGCGATCCTTATATCCGCCCGGCATCTCCGCCTCGCTACGCCGGTACAGGCAGGTCACCTCGTCTGCATCCATCCGCAATGCCGTACGCAGGCAATCCGATGAGGTATCTCCACCTCCGATCACCACCACTTTCTTACCCACTTCAGGCCTGGAACACATCTCATGGGGCAATAAGTCCATATCCACATTGGCGCGGATCAAGAAATCCGTCGCCTTGTATATCCCGGGCAGGTGTTCACCCGGGATGTTCATCATGGCATCCACCGTGGTGCCAACACCTAAAAATACGGCGTCATACCCGCCGGAAAATAGCTTATCCACGGTGATTTTCGGACCGATATAAGTATTACATACAAATGTCACCCCGGCTTTTAACAGGTCATCCCAAATATCGAAGACAACCTTCTTGGGAAGCTTGAAATTGGGGATGCCATAGATCAACAAGCCACCCGGTGCCGGCTTGGCATCAAAGATCGTCACCCAATGACCACAACCTACCAATTGTTTGGCACACGCCAGACCCGCGGGTCCTGCCCCAATAATTGCAATCTTTTTCCCGGTGAATTTACCCACTGGCAAGGTGACGCCTACGTTACGCCGTTCATAATGTGTCGCAAAAGCTTCCAGAACACCAGTCGGTACCGGGATTTCGCCTTTCTTACCCCGCACGCACGCGCCTTCACATAATCTTTCCTGGGGGCAGATCCTCCCACAAACCTCAGGCAGGCTGCTGGTTTGACGGTAGACGCTAGCCGCCTGCAGGAATTCACCGTGCTCAATCAACCACATGGCATAGGAGATGTCATTTTTCGCCGGACAGGCTTTCTGGCATGGCGCAGGGTCTGGGCAGTGAATGCAGCGCGAAGCCTCGTGCATTGCCCATTCGCTATCAATACGGATGATGGCCTCATCCCAATCTTTCACCCTTTCCTCAGCCGGGCGTACAGGTATCCCCAACGAGGGGATAGCCATACGTTGCTTGCGATCTACACTTGAAAAATCCCTTGGAATGTCCATTATATTCACTCCTGAAAGAATAACTAAGGTTTGATTCTCCTCACAGGAGAAAACCGGTAGTGTGAATTGAACCTTGCTTAACCTAAGTAGGCATCGATGGTGTATCCCGCTTTTCGCCCAGCTACCATAGCCGTTACCACCATATCCGGACCTGTAACCACATCACCACCCGTAAACACGCCAAAGCGGCTGGTTGCGCCGGTTTCCCGGTCAGCGATAATCATACCCCATTTTTGCGTCTTCAACCCCGGGGTGGTGGCAGTAATGATCGGGTCTGGGTAATACCCCACTGCAATGACCGCGGTATCAGCATCAACAATGAAATTGGAGCCCTCAATGGCAGTGGGGAATCGCTTGCCAGTTTCATCCGGTTCCCCTACATCAATCTTCACACATTCAATCCATGCCAGGTCGCCATCTGGCCCGGGAATGAGCCTGACGGGTTGGGTCAGGTATTCAAATCTTGCTCCTTCCTCAATCGCCAGCATCCGGTCCCTGGCCCTGCCGGGGATCTCATTTTCAGTGTAGCGGTACAGGCAGGTGACTTCCTCGGCTCCCAGTCGCAATGCTGTGCGAGCACAATCCGTCGCTGGGTCGCCTCCCCCAATCACCACCACCCTGCGTCCTACTTCCGGGTTTATACGCATCTTGGGTGGCAGGTGGCTTTTCTCCGTATTGGTGCGGATTAAAAATTCTGTAGCTTTGTACACATTAGGCAGGTTCTCTCCCGGGATATCCAGGGGTGCATCGATACCACTCCCCACTCCCAGGAAAACTGCCTCATACCCTTCAGCAAATAAGTCGTTAACCGTTTTCTTCTTTTTCCCCACATAAGTATTGCCCACAAATGTCACCCCAGCTTCTTTTATACTGTTCCAGATAGCAGTAATCAGGGTGTGGGGTAATTTAAAATTGGGAAAACCGTAAGTTAACGCGCCACCCGGGTAGGAACGCGAGTCGTAGATGGTCACCCAGTGTCCCATGCGTACCAGTGTATCCGCACATGCCAATCCGGATGGGCCAGCACCAATAATCGCTACTTTTCGCCCGGTAAGCTCGCCAGTATGTATAGGCACTGCTTTTTGTTGGCGTTCATACTCGCACACAAAAGATTCTAATACTCCCACCAATACTGGGTCACCAATTCGTCCCAAAACGCATGCTCCCTCGCATAACCTCTCCTGCGGACAAACTCGCCCACAAATTTCAGGCAGGATATTAGTTTTCCGATATACACTTGCCGCTTCCAGGAAATTACCTTGCTCGGTTAAGTACAGGGCAGTTGAAATATCATTTCCAGCCGGACAGGCACGCCGGCAGGCTGCCATCTCATGGCAATGAATGCAGCGAGATGCCTCATATTTTGCCCAATCTTCATCCAGCGGTGCCCGCGCTTCGAGGAAATCTTTAACCCGTTCATCTGCCGGCCGTGTAGGCAATCCACGCGACGGTAAATGGGCACGGGTTTTTCGATCTAGTAGGCTAAATTCAACTTGAAGATCCGTGATGATACTCACTTGCTCCGCAAATATTTGTCAATGGCAGCAGCTGCCTTTCGCCCAGCCACGGTTGCGGTCACCACCAGGTCTGGGCCGGTGACGTCATCTCCTCCCGCAAATACACCAGGGCGTGAGGTCTCACCAGTTTCATGGTCCGCCACGATCAGGCCATACTTCTGGGTTTTAAGCTCTGGAGTGGTATCACCAATGATTGGATCCGGCCAGTAACCTAATGCCAGGATGGCTGTATCAGCCTCCACGATGAAGTTGGTCCCTTCGATAGGTATTGGTCTGCGACGTCCCCTTGCGTCCGGTTCTCCAAGCTCCATGCGAATACACTCTATTTTTGCCAGGTGACCTTGCTCATCAGGGATAAATTTCACTGGCTGGGTCAGGAATTGGTAGTGTGCTCCTTCCTCCAAAGCCAATTCGCGGTCTTTGACTCCTCCCGGCATTTCTTTGATCGTTCGCCGGTATAGGCAAGTCACTTCGTCAGCTCCTAAGCGTAACGTAGTCCTCAGACAGTCAGATGCGGTATCACCACCACCGATGACCACCACTTTCTTGCCAATCGCTGGTCGCGAGCGCCACTCCTCGGGTAGTAGTTCCATGTCCACGTTGCTGCGTGCCAGGAATTCTGTGGCTTTATAGACCCCTGGTAAATCCTCGCCGGGTACTTCCATGGGCGCATCGATGTTGGAACCGACACCAATGAAAACTGCCTCAAAACCTTTTTCGAACAGCTGGTCGATAGTGATATCTTTTCCAACATGAGTGTTGTAAACGAACTTGGCTCCAGCCTCCTGCAAATCATTAATCCGGCAAAAAACAACTTCTTTGGGGATCTTAAATGGCGGGATGCCGTACACCAGTAATCCACCGGGAGCAGGCTTGGACTCGATCAGGGTCACATCATGACCCATCTGTAACAACTGTTCTGTGCATGCTAGGCCGGCCGGTCCAGAGCCAACAATCGCCACCTTTTTTCCGGTTGGTTCACCGACTTGCACCTTTACGCCAACCGTCCTGCGTTCGTAACAGGTCACGTAAGCTTCCAGGGGTCCAGTCAATACAGACGCATGGCTCTTGATATGTGAACATGAACCCTGGCATAATTGCTCCTGGGGGCAAACCCGGCCACATATTTCAGGCATGCTACTCGTTTGACGATAAACCTTGGCTGCTTCCAGGAATTCCCCTTGTTCGATCAGCCACATGGCGGAAGGGATGTCATTATGAACCGGGCAGGCTTCAACGCATGGTGCCGGATCGGGACAATGGACGCACCGTGATGCTTCGAACATGGCTTCCTCAGGTGTCATGGGGATGCAGATATCATCGAAATCACACACCCGTTGTGAAACGGGTCGGTGGCTGACTTCAAGGCTCGGTAAGCGCGCCCGTGCTTTCCGATCTATAGCCAGTGAATCACCCGAAATTTTCTCCATCCAACACCTCCTAGCTCGATCCTCTTTAATAACTGTTAAGGCGAATAAAACAGATCAGGTTATTAGACATTAAAGCCATCAAAAAGGATAAAAAACTCTACATTAACCTTCTAGCTAAATTGATACCCATTTTCATATTAGCGGGTAAAAAGGTTAAATTTTAGTCCCTATTGTCATGGATTTTTGTGACGGTTGTCACATGATAATTGGTCAGATTCTTGCATTTTTTTAATTTATCTCATCCATAATTTGGGTTATGATGGATGTTTACCAAACCTACTTTTAGATCAATACATTTCCCCTCCCGGTTATGCCGGTGAGAGGAGGGAAAAATGAAGAAATTTACCATCACGGTTATAATCCTCCTGGCTCTCGCAACGCTTGGTTATTTTGGCTATCGTTTCTTGCAAGCCAGGCAGCAAGCCAACTCCATCAGCAACTTGCAGACGGTAACTGCCGACCGGGGCAGCCTGACTGCCACGGTGGGTGCCACTGGAACGGTGCGCGCCAACCAGACAGCATTAATCTTATGGCAGATCTCGGGGATTGTGGACAATGTATTTGTGCAAGTTGGGCAGGTTACTACCGCCGGACAAACCTTGGCAAACCTGTCACAGTCATCCCTGCCTCAAAATATTATCCTGGCTCAATCAGACCTGATCACAGCCCGTGATGCTCTGGTAAAGTTGACCAATCCAGACCTTTCCACCATCTCTGCTTCCGAGAAAGCTCTCGCTGCAGCTTACACCGGTTATCAGCAAGCCCAAAACAGCCTTACGAACGCCATTATCACCAACCAGAATGCCAATGATACCGCCGTGTATAACGATTGGTTTAGCACGAAAACTGCGCTGGATGCTGCCCAGAATAATTTGCCATTGGCAAACGCTTCGATCGATGTGCAAGCATATTATCAGGCTGTACGCACCACGAGCCAGCTGCAGGATGAGCTCACCATAGCCCAGAATAACGCCCGTGCTTTTCCTGGCGATGTTCTGCTTGCTCAGAAAGTCGCCGATCTTGAAAAAGCCGTTCAAGATAGTCTCACCAAGCAAAACAGCTTGCAATTTGGCCAGTCTTCAATTACCACCGACCTGGTCATAACCCTCTCGGACAGATTATCTGCTTATGAAACTGCCACGGAAGGTTTTATCAGCACAGTGCTAACCGATACGGTAAATACCAGCGTCGATCTGGCGCGGCTTCAGGCCGATCTGGCCCAAAAACAATCCGATTTGATCAATACACAAACCACGCTCGACGATCTCATCAGCCATCGTCAAACCATGAATGGTAGGCGCTGTGATGATGCCACGATAGCTGATTATCAGGATGCTTATGATGCAGCCCTGAATGCCTACAATTTCAGCGGGCATATCGCCAATAGCCGCGAATATCAGTTGTTACAAACTGCCTCAGCCAACCTGAATTGGTGCACCGCGGTTTGGAGCGAAGCTGATATTGCTTCCCAGGATGCCAAAATCAGCTCCACCCAGGCTCAGATCCAATTATTGAAAGCCCAAATTACTGCTGATCAGACCCAGATTTCTGATGCTACCAATTCGGTCTATGGCCTGGCGATTGATCTTAATAACGCATTGACGGCTTATCAGGATGCCAGCCAGCAATTGAGCGGCGCGGTCACCACGCTTTACGAGCTCGAACGATCTCCAAATCCCTCAGATTTAGCGGCCGCTCAGGCGCGCTTGCAAGCAGCCCAAGCCGCGGTCGACTCTCAATCACTAACCGCCCCCTTCTCTGGCACCATCACCGAAGTGGACATCAAGCCAGGTGATCAGGTAACCCCTGCCAGTGCGGCTTTCCGCCTGGATAATCTTGACCGGAAGTTCGTGGATGTACTGGTCTCTGAAGTGGATGTCAACAGCATCCAGGTAGGCCAGCAGGTGGATTTAAGCTTCGATGCCATCCTTGACGCGCAGTACAAGGGAGTGGTCAGCCAGGTGGCGCCGGTTGGTGACTCCATCCAGGGCGTGGTACAGTTCGATGTGACAGTTGAGCTGACCGACGCCGATGAAAATGTGAAACCCGGCATGACCGCTGCGGTGAATATCATCGTCAACCAGATCAGCGATGCCCTCCTCGTACCCAACCGGGCGGTGCGCCTGGTGAATGGGCAAAGGGTGGTATATATATTGAGCAATGACCAGCTCAAAAAAGTCAATGTGACTCTGGGAGCCTCTTCCGACACAGTAAGCCAGGTGGTAGATGGTGAGCTGCAGGTCGGTGACCAGGTGGTGCTCAACCCACCTCAGGATCTGTTCTCCACCGGTGGAGGGCCTTTCGGACCATGACATTGAATACCTCTATGCTGAAGAATCCGCCTGATGATCCACCCGCTAATAACTGGGTCATTCAAGCTGAAAACCTGACCAAGGTGTATAAGATGGGTCAGGTGGAAGTTCATGCTCTCAACGGCCTCTCGCTGACCATCGACCGTGGCGAGGTGGTGGCCATCATGGGGCCATCTGGCTCAGGCAAATCCACCCTGATGAACATCATCGGTTGCCTGGATCGTCCCACATCCGGTGATTATATTCTGGATGACGAACCCGTTTCCAGGCTAACCGATGACCAGCTGGCTACCATCCGCAATCGCAAAGTTGGTTTTGTCTTTCAAAGCTTCAACCTTCTTTCCCGGGCCACGGCGCTGGCAAACGTCGAGCTGCCTATCCGTTACTCCGGTAATGTGCACGGGGGCAGAGAAAAAGCACGCGCTGCGCTTGAGTCGGTTGGCCTGGCAGACCGCATCCACCATCGTCCCAATGAGCTCTCCGGTGGTCAGCAGCAGCGGGTGGCCATTGCACGAGCCCTGGTCAATGAGCCCGCCATCATCCTGGCCGATGAACCCACCGGCAACCTGGATACTAAATCTGGTCAGGAGATCATGGAGCTATTGCTCAACCTGAACCGTGAGCGTGGCACCACGCTGATCATCGTCACCCATGCTGCCGATATCGCTGAACGTTCGCGGCGCATTATTCGTATTCGTGACGGTGTGGTGGAGGACGAGCAATGAACATCTGGCAATCTGTCCTCGAAGCCTTTGAGAGTCTCTCAGCCAATAAGGTGCGCGCCAGCCTCACCATCCTGGGCATCGTCATCGGTGTGGCAGCCGTCATCGCCATGGTTTCCGTGGGGCGCGGTGCTCAGGCCACCATCACCGATTCGATCAACGGTATCGGCACCAACCTGATCTTCGTCTTCCGTGGTGGTTCGCAGGATGTGCGCAATCCTAAGCCCATTACCTTGAGCGATGCTGAAGCTATTGCCGATCCTTTCCAGGCACCCTCGGTTTCGGCTGTTGCTCCGGTCATCCAGGATAGCGGCAAGATCACTTTCGGGCGTGAAAGCGCCAACACCAGTATCTCCGGGGTCACTCCCGCTTATGCCCAGGTACGCAAATACAGTCTCACCGAAGGTGAATTCATCAACCAGGAAGAGCTGCTCGGCCAGGCCTCCGTGGTGCTGCTGGGGTCAGAAGTAGCCGACAAGCTCTTTGGTCGCCAGGATGGGTTGGTGGGTGAAACGGTACGAATTGAAGGTCAGCCATTCCGCGTGCTTGGTGTGTTACAGTCCAAGGGTGGCTCGAGCTTCTCCAATGCCGATAACCAGGTGCTGGTCCCCTTCTCCACCGCCCAGGCCCGTCTGATTCACCACAGCGTCACCGACCAGGTAGATTTGTTGCTGGTCGAAGCAGCCAGCCCACAGGCAGTGCCGGCTGCCAGCGATGAAGTCGCTCAGATTTTGCGCGCCCGCCATCGCACCGCCATCGGGGCGGATGATTTTACCATCCTCACCCAACAGGATTTCCTCAGCACTGCCAGCACCATCACCAATGTCCTCACTATCTTCCTGGGTGGAGTGGCTGCCATCTCCCTGCTGGTGGGCGGCATTGGCATCATGAACATCATGTTGGTCTCGGTCACCGAACGCACCCGCGAGATTGGCTTGCGGAAAGCTGTGGGTGCTCATAAGGCAGATATCATGATCCAGTTCCTGGCCGAATCGTCCGTGCTCAGCCTGATTGGGGGCGTGATTGGCATCATTCTCGGCTATACCATTGCTTTTGCAGTGGGTCAGATCGCCAGAGCCAACAATGCTGATATCACCCCTTCCATTGGGATTGATATAATCCTCATTGCCACTCTATTTTCTACCGCCGTGGGACTGTTCTTCGGTCTCTACCCCGCCAACCGGGCTGCCAACCTGGAACCGGTGGAAGCATTGCGCTACGAATAAGGAGTCACCTTCTCCAGCGCAGCTTTCATCCTTTCCAGGGCCTGGGTGAGCACCTCCCGCGTACAGGCGAAGTTCATCCTGACAAACCCCTCCCCACCCTTACCAAACGTCGCTCCGTCATTGAATCCCACCCGCGCTTCTTTCAGGAAGAACTCGCACTGGTTACCCTGGATGCCAGACTCGCGACAGTCCAGCCAGGCCAGGTAAGTACCTTCTGGTTTTACCATCTCCACACCGGGTAGTTGCAAGCGCGCGGTTTCGGCCAGGATTTCGCCGTTCTTTTCCAGGTAGCTCAGCACCTGATTCAGCCACTCCTGCCCCCCGCGGTAAGCGACTAAGGCAGCATTCATTCCCATCAGGTTGACCCACATCACCAGGCCTCTCATCGAATCGACCAGCTTCTTACGCAAAGTTTCATCCTGCACGATGGCAAATGAGCACTGTAATCCAGCAACATTATAGGTCTTGGTTGGAGACATCAGGGTGACCGTGTGCCGGGCAATCTCTGGATCCAGTGAGGCGATGGGGATATGTTTATGCCCTTTGAAGACCAGGTCACAATGGATCTCATCCGAACATATCACCACGCCCCTGCGCAGGCAGATTTCCGCCATGTGCTCCAGCTCATCCTTGCGAAACACCCTCCCCACCGGGTTATGCGGGTTGCACAGGATGAAAACCCGGGTTTTATCAGAGAATGCAGCCTCAAATGCCTCCCAATCGACTTCGTAGTGCCCGTCCGCTTGGCGTACCAGGGTAGCCTCCTGAAGCATCATCCCGGCATAGGATGCTGTGCGGAAGAAAGGCGGGTACACCGGGGTCTGGATCAACACTCCTCCGCCAGGCTCTGCCAGAGCTAGGCAAGTCAGGTTCAAACCTACGATCACCCCGGGCAAGAATAACAGCTCTTCCGGTTTTACCTGCCAGTTGTAGCGGGCTTGCATGCGCTCCACCAGCACCTGCTGCAGGTCCGTAACCGCACCCGCTTTGGGATGCACGGTATTGGGATAGCCAAACACCCCATGCTCTACCCGGATCCGCAGGGATTGTAGGATGGGTTCTGCCACAGGGAAATCCATATCCGCCACCCACATGGGAAGCACATCCTCTTCATACTCATTCCACTTGATGCTATCGCTAGGCCGCCGGTTTGGCACGTGATCAAGGTCATATTTCATTTGGGAATCTCCATAGTGTAATAATCACCTACTGGGGCGCAGGGTAGGAATTTAAGGTTTGGGTTGATTAACCCACCCCTACGCCTCCCCTGGAATATATTGAGGGACTCAGATTTCTTTTGGCTGAGATGACCACCACCTAGAATCAACAATATTATACTTACAATGATGATACCATTCAGAGCACGGAAAATCTTCACCTTTCCTCACGACGAAAATCACCCTGCCAGCCTGGTAACCATGCTGGTCATCCTTTTAGGGTAAAATTGCTTTATCAAGTTTCCCATCCGCTCACATTCTAAGGAGGTATTCTATGACAATCTGGAAAATCCTTATCACAGATGGCCTCTCAGATAAGGGTATTGCCATTTTAAGTTCTGCTGCCCAGGTGGATAACAAGCCTGATATTTCTGCCGATGACCTGTTGCAGGCAGTGGGGGAATATGACGCCATGGTGGTCCGTGGGCGCACCAAGGTCACCGCAACCGTCTTCGATGCAGCCAAGAAGCTCAAGGTCGTCGGGCGTGCCGGTGTGGGTGTGGATAACATCGACCTGACTGCTGCCCGTGGGCATCAGGTCACCGTGGTCAATGCGCCCAAATCCACTTCCCTGGCGGTGGCAGAGCTGGCCCTGGGCATGATGTTCGCCCTGGCGCGCAGCATCCCCAAGGCAGATGCCAGTATGAAACAGGGTCAGTGGATAAAAAAGAAGCTCGAAGGCATTGAACTAAATGGAAAGACGCTTGGGATTGTCGGCATGGGTAATATCGGCACAGCCATTGCCCAAAAGGCTGCACCTCTGGGGATGAAGGTCATCGGTTATGATACTCTCGTCTCGCCGGAGGAGATCCGCAAACGCCACGCCGAGCCGGTCACCTTGCCTGACCTTTATGCGCAATCTGATTTCATTACCTTCCACCTGCCACTCACACCCGAGTCGAAGGGCATGGTGAATGGGCAATCCTTCGCCATGATGAAGCGTGGTGTGCGCATTGTCGATGCCGCTCGTGGCGGCATCATCGATGAGACCGCCCTGTTAGCGGCGCTTGAAAACGGGGAGGTGGCAGCTGCTGCCCTGGACGTATTCGCCAGCGAGCCTCCCGGTCTCACCGCCCTGGTTGCCCATCCGAATGTAGTTGCCACGCCACATATGGGTGCCCAGACCGCGGAAGCCCAGGACCGCGCCGCCGAGGATATCGCCTCCGAGGTGCTGGCTGCCCTGCGCGGAGAGCCTCTGCGCTGGAAAATTGTTTAGGTTCCCTATACCGGGCGGGTGACTCCCGTTGGCTGGGAAGCACACACGAGGAAAGCCCGCCCTTTTCATGTATGTCGCCAGAGTTGATCGTTTCTATCATCTTCGAGCATATATAAACCATCTGATGGATAAGGATACCCACCGTAAACAAAAGGAGATTCATGCAACCAGAAGAGCAATTCCAACAACTCAAAGATCGTCTAGCCGAGATTGCTGACATAAACTATACAATTGCACTGCTAGATTGGGACCAGCAGACCTACATGCCACCGGCTGGAGCCGGCAACCGCGGCCACCAGCTCGCCACTCTGCAACAGATCGCCCATACCAAGTTCGTCTCAGATGAGATTGGCAAATTACTTGAAGACCTGCAATCGTATGCCGAGCAGCACGACCCAGATTCATTTGAAGCTCGCCTGGTCAAGGTCACCCGGCGCAACTACAATAAACAGATCAAGGTTCCCGCTGAGTGGGTGACTGAATCTGCCATAGCTACCACAGCAGCTTATAAAGCCTGGGGAGAGGCTCGGGCAAATAACGATTTCTCGAGCTTTCAGCCTCACCTGGAGCACATACTTGAGCTGGCTCACCGTTATGCTGAGTTTTTTACTCCCTACCAGCACGTCTACGACCCCCTGCTCGACATCTTCGAGCCGGGCATGAAGACAACTGACGTGAAAGTCATCTTTGATGCCCTACGCCCGCAGCAGGTGGAGCTCATCAGGAAAATCGCCAGCCAGCCCCAGGTGGAGGATGGTTTCATGCACCTCACCTACGATGAGCAAAAGCAGTGGGACCTGGGCGTGGAGATCATCACCAAGCTAGGTTATGACTGGCAACGGGGTCGGCAAGACAAAACCCTCCACCCCTTCACCACCAGTTTCGGCTGGGGTGATGTGCGTATCACCACGCGTGTATACCCCAATCATATGTCCTCCGCTCTGTTCGGCACCTTGCACGAGTCAGGCCATGCCATGTATGCCATGGGCTCCGCTGCCTCGCTAGACCGCACCCCCCTGTTCGGGGGCGCCTCGTCTGGCATTCACGAATCCCAATCGCGCATGTGGGAAAACCTGGTCGGTCGCTCCTACCCCTTCTGGCAGCATTTCTACCCTCGCCTTCAGGAAGTCTTCCCCTCCCAATTGGGCAATGTCTCCCTGGATTCTTTTTACAAAGGCATTAACAAGGTCCAACCCTCCTACATCCGGGTGGAAGCCGATGAAGCCACCTATAACCTGCATATCATGCTGCGCATGGAACTGGAGATCGCCCTGATGGAAAACAAGCTGGCCGTGCAGCACCTCCCCGAAGCCTGGAATGATCGCTTCCAGGAATATCTGGGTATCACCCCTCCCGATAACGCCCAAGGAGTCTTGCAGGATGTGCATTGGTCGGCTGGTTTGATCGGTTACTTCCCCAGCTATGCCCTGGGCAACCTGATCAGTGCCCAGTTGTGGGAGCGTATCAACGCCGATATCCCCGACCTTACCGAGCAGATCCGCCGTGGTGAGTTTACTGCCTGGCTGGCCTGGCTGCATGAAAAGGTCCATCGCCACGGTGCTATGTTCGAACCTCAGGAGCTTATCCAGCGCGTCACCGGTTCTAAAATTGATCCGGCTCCTTACATGCGCTACCTCAACCAAAAATATAGCGCGATCTACACATTGTGAATCCCTTGCTGAGAGAGAACAGACCCAAACCGCTATCCTACCAAGTCTGATGAGAGCCTGTCGCCTCGTTTTCTCTACCCTTTTATTGGTTTTGTTTGTGGCGAGCTGTTCCATCTTGCCAGCTATGCCCAACTCCAACAGCATACCCACAGACAACCTTCCCACCAGCATGGAGGTCACCGGGCAGGCGGGGCAGGTGCAGCTTTCTACCCCCACCATCCGGGCCACCCCGGCAGACTTCCCGCCCATTTCGCCCACCTCAATGCCTGATAAGCTGGTAACGACCACAGGAAGCGCCACGCCGCTGGCATTCGCTCCCACCACCACCGCCAGCCCTCCACCGAGTGCTACCAGCACTCCTAACCTCAGCCCTACCTCGTCACGCCGCGCTACTTTTACCCCCACCATCACCCGCACCCCACCTATCCCGGGTGCGGGGGTGCAGTTCGTTGAACCGGGACCCATGTCTAAGGTGATCTCGCCATTCCATCTGATCGCCAATATCCGCAGTGTGCCATCCGGTACCTATCATATCGAGCTGTGGATTGAGCCGCTACATGAAGGCGATGAACCCCGACTGATTTACTGCGATGTACGAAGGCTGATCAGCGATCCCGTGAATTGGGTTTACCTGGACCAGGATATCCAATTCGAGATCAGCCGGGTATCTGAGTTCGCCCAGTTGCGGATAAGTATGGTTGATACATTCAAACGCCCTGTCTCGATCAATTCGCTCGATTTGCTCCTGCTCTCGATGGGGACGAGCCAGATCACTCCCTCCGTAGATCGCACTGAGAAGATCGTGATCCGCGAGCCCACCAAGAACCAGCTCATCCAGGGTGGCACGGTGATCGTAAGCGGGCTGGCCAAGCCCACCGAGGATTTCATGCTGGCTGAGCTGGTGACCACGGATGGTAGCGTGGTGGGCTACCGCCAGGTATTCGTCACCCCCGCACCCGATGGCTCCTATGTGCCATTTGCAGTAGAGGTGCCCTACCAGGTGGATGCACCCACCTGGGTGAGATTGCGTATCAGCGAGAGCGGCACGCGCATCACCGGCATAGAGCACCTCTCCAGTGTGGAAGTCTACCTCACCCCGTAGGTTTTTCCCTCAAAGGGCGTCAGTCGCAAGTCGGTTTTTATAACAGACCAACTCAAGCGTAAGTGGGCATGGAAACAATAATAAGTCTGGTGATCGACTTCTTCACAACGAAAAGCCACCTTATCTTTAAATTCTTTGCAACCTCTCGCCTGAGGAAAGCGGCATACAGGTACGGGAAAGCTGTTCGTGATCATGATCATGAGTAAATGCGGATAAATGACATTGAATAAAAAGGTGGCAAGAGCGAGATTTGAACTCCCGACCAGGGGCTTGTGAGTCCCCTGCTCTTCCAACTCAGCTACCTCGCCATTTAAAGGCCAGAAACCAACCCCCTCCAGCCATTTTGTAGGAAGAAGATTTATTTCTCAAGAGTATAATTTATCAGGATGCTCATAAAACCAAGTCAGATGATGCTTACTAAGCCTCAGGTGATCCTCTTCACTTCTGTCTGCCTGATGCTTGCTTCTGTATTTAGCGGGTATATCGCAACTGGCTCATATATGCGCTTAAGCGGAGACGACTATTGTTACAATGCCGTGGAAGTGGAACATGGATTCTGGCAGGCTCAAGTGTATTCCTACCTGCATGAAACCACATTTGGAGGCAACCGATTTTCTTTGAACATTGCCTCATCCTTATCCAGCCTGGTTGGTATCATTTCTAGCTCGATCCTGCCTGGCCTGGTTCTCCTTTTTTGGCTGGTGGGGGTATATCTTGCTGTGCGAGAAACAACCTGGTTGTTAACCCCAGACCCAGGAAGTAAGTGGAGGCTGCAGGCATTAGAAATAATATTAATAGCCGAGTCTATAACCTTTTATAGCCTATACATGGCTCCAAGCCTGGGTCAAAGCCTGTATTGGCGCTCATCTCTCCTAACATACCTGTTGCCGATGGCTTTTTTCACCTATGTGACGACATTTTTTCTTCGTAACATACGTGTTCATCAGCATGCCTGGTTAGCATGGATCGCACTGATGACGCTCGCTTTTCTCGGAGCCGGATTCTCCGAAACAGTTTCTGCACTGCAGCTCGGTTTTTATGGCCTGGTACTCGTTATTGTTCTCGTTGCGGCAGTATGGCGGCGACCTGTATATCAACATATTCTGAAACCGCTGTCTGCGGTAATGGCTGGAACACTCCTGGCAATGCTGATCCTGGTTCTTTCCCCAGCTAACATTCTACGCCAACAAAGCTTACCGTCTCCACCTGGATTTCTGAATCTTATTCTAATGTCATTGGAGAACAGCTTTGTCTTTTATAAAATTTCACTCTATAAGCAGTTGTTTCCGAATGTATTATGTGGTTTAGTTTTCATCGCCATTGCTTGCATTTTTTACCTGCGTCAGCCGAAAAAGAGCGGCTTGGGATACAGTTCCTACCGTATTGATCGGTTTATCATCAAGTTTGCGAGCATCCTGGTCGTTGGATACTTGTTAGTCTTGTGCTGTATGGCTCCCAGTGCTTATGGGGAATCCTCCTATCCCGATTTACGCGCCTTGATTGTTCCACGTTGGGTAATGGTGGTTCAGATTGCCAGCTTGGGCTGGCTTACAGGTTTTATGCTCTCTCAATGGCTTAAGACCCATTTCAGAACCGTCCAATTCGCAAGGATAGCCGCAATGATCCTGATTCTGGCTACAGGGTTTTTAGCCCTGCTAACCACCAGGAATATCTATGCCCAGCTACCGCAATATCAACGCTGGGTAACCTATTGGGATATGCGCAATGCCCAGATTCTTCAGGCAAAACAAGATAACCAGACAGTTGTACATGTTATGGAGATTGATCATATTATTCCAGACGTCAGCGAATTGAAAGCCGATCCATTTTTCTGGTACAACGTCTGTGCAGCACGATATTATGGTCTCCAGCGGATATATGCCAACCTCCCAGGCTGGAACAAGTGAAGATCAATGATATTTCCGGTTAAATTACCTGTAATAAACAAGAGATCTGCCAACCCTCCCCACGTCGTCGTGACGCTCAACCCGGCAACTTCAACCTCCTCAAGCTCAGCTTCTGTCCCCACCATGTCCACATGCATAGCCCCTCCGGGATCGAATGGCCAGCCTCATCGCTCTCGATAATTCTCTTCCCGTTCTCGCCCCAGGTCATCAGCCAGGATAATGGTATTTGTTTCTTTTTATCGCGATTCAAATGCTCCTAAACCATCATTTCACCATGCTTGTTTACTTGAACTCCCATTTCAACCTCCTACGCCACGGATTGGCTATGGTAAAAATGCGTCTGCCAATCCTATCCAAAGGGTGTACCTTCATGGTTTCGTGCATTGAGATGGGGACGCTTCCATGCCACCCAATCTACCGCCAGGTTGCTCATGTCCACCAGCAACCTGGCAGCAGGAAGTGTTACCCTCAATGCCATTCTGGGTGAGGGCATGACCAGAGAGGGTTCCGAATAGAGGATAACAGAAGGTCGAACCTATTCCTAATAGCGAAGCATACCTTTGCCATCCGGCTTCAGGAAGAGTAAATTGCATTTTCTGCCTGAAAAGGTCAACTACAAACTGCACTGAGACCAGGATAAACAAGGCACCGAGGAAATAATTCCCTCGGCTATTTCCAGTCATGCCTTTTGCTAGGATCATGTAAAACATTGCCCCGATCCATGCAAAGGCAATTGATAGAAATGATTTTATGATAAGGCTCTGGACCTTTCCTGGCTTGAGAAAGAGCCAACCAACCAGGAGGATCGCCACGAAATAGAAGATAATTTGAATCGGCTAAATTTTAGAGCCATAGGCATCCATGATCCTCCAAAATTCATCCCTGGTCACCATTCTGCCTCCTTTGCACCTCGTGCAGCCCACCGAAAGCTTCACCGTCTAACCCGGTTGGTTCACGCAAATTCTTGAATCCGGAACAATATAAGCTTTTCGTCCTGCATCTCGTCGGGTCGAAAGACCCATTTAGTACGAGTGGGGTGAGACCGCCCAATGTAAGTAGCACTTCAGGCATTTCGCCCTAGATAGTTGCTAGGTCAATCGTCTGAACTCCCGCCTGTGTATAGCTGTGTATCGTTGTTGGCACGCACATGCGTTCGTCATTTTCGTACAATAAGTGTACTTTCTCAAACTCCGTTACATCATCGCTCGTTAGTTCAGCCACATCATCGAGCAAGGCCAAATCGTCAGGGGAGAGCTCTTCATCCCTTCTTTCTATGATTCCCCAGCTATCC
>JBAQFX010000199.1:0-10988 GCA_049287485.1 Anaerolineales bacterium | reverse complement strand
GGTAGTAACGTGTATGCCCGGGCGGGAAATTTTCCAGCACCCCAAAGACCTGGTAGCCGTGTTTCTGATAAAACTCCGGCGCCTGAAAGCTGAAGGTGTCCAGGTAGGCATTGGTTACCCCGCGCTTGCGCCCTTCATCCTCAGCAGCAATCAGAAGCTTATGTCCATACCCCTGCCCACGCAGCTCTTCCCTGATCCACATTAGATTGATGAACAACCAGTTCCAATGGGTCTCACCGATGATCCCACCCACCACAGTATGGTCTGGGGCATACAGGGCGTAGCACAGTAATTTTGCATGACCTTCCCCTGCCTGCTGGTTGTTGTAATCTGTAATGCCTTGTCCAATCACCTCCCAGGCAGGCTTATCAATATAGACAATCTCGTATTTTTCATCCATACGATTTTAAAACCGTCCTTTCTGGTAAGTAAATATCAACAGAATATCATGATCGCCTGGGCTTACAGATTAATGGATATCCATATCCCAGGTAGATAAACAGATCAGAACTTTATTACTATTTTAACTTGTTAAGATTATATCGAGAGTACCCTCATTGCGCAGTGTCCTCTGGAATTGATGGAAAATACAGGCAGATGTATTTGGATGCTCCCATCAACATGCCCAAGTTACGATATAAATAAAATTAGTGGAAAATAATCAAGATTCAACCAGGAAAATAAACTATTTATAAACCTGATAGCTTTTGCCAGCCTGTGAAGATAGACTAGAAATCACAGGTTCGATATACTTAATATATGGCTACAAAATCAAATGGATCGCGTATACCGGGTTTTTATAAACTGCCCCTGGCGCAACGTCTGGCTGAGCTGGCCAAGCGCGGCAAACTCTCAGCCGACGATCTGGCTGAGTTGAGTGGCGCGGCCGGCCTCAACGCTGAACAGGCAGACCACATGATCGAGAACGTGGTTGGCATTCATGCCCTGCCCCTGGGGATTGCTCTTAATTTCGTCGTTAATGGGCGCGAGGTGCTTGTGCCCATGGCGATCGAAGAACCCTCGGTGGTGGCCGGAGCATCCTTCATGGCTAAGCTGGCTCGTGCTGGGGGTGGCTTCATCGCCCAGGCCGACCCCCCCGAGATGATCGGACAGATCCAGCTTTTAGGTACCCAGGACCTGCCCACAGCCCGGAAAGCTATCCTGGAGCAAAAAAGCCAATTGCTGGCAAATATCGCCGAGCTGGACCCGGTGCTGAAAAGTCTGGGTGGTGGCCCTCGCGATCTGGAAGTACGCACGATCGAAGAATCACCCATTGGCGCTTTTCTGGTGGTGCACCTGATCTACGATGTACGCGATGCCATGGGGGCCAACGCGGTCAACACAGCGGTCGAACACCTGTCGCCTGCATTGGAAACAATCACCGGGGGTAAAGCTCACTTGCGTATCCTCTCCAACCTGGCCGATCGCCGCCTGGCTCGGTCAAAATGCACCATACCCCTCAGCGAGCTGGCCTTTGACACCTACCCAGCTGAAGAGGTGCGGGATGGCATCATCTCCGCCTGGGCTTTCGCTGCAGCTGACCCCTACCGGGCAGCCACCCACAATAAAGGCATCATGAACGGTGTCGACCCGGTGGTGATTGCCACTGGTAATGATTGGCGTGCCATCGAAGCGGGTGCACATGCCTATGCAGCCCGCAGTGGTTACTATACCTCGCTCACCACCTGGGGTCAGGATGCTAGAGGCAACCTGGAGGGTAGCCTGGAGATGCCCATGGCGGTAGGCATCGTCGGGGGAGCCACCCGGGTTCACCCCGTCGCGCGTGCATCCCTGAAGCTGCTAGGGGTAAGCTCTGCCGCGCAACTGGCGGAGATCATCGTCTCAGTTGGGCTAGCACAAAATCTGGCAGCCTTGCGCGCCCTGGCCACCGAGGGTATCCAGCGCGGTCATATGGGCTTGCACGCTCGCCAGGTGGCCATTGCAGCCGGCGCACAAGGTGAAACAATCGAACGACTGGCCGCGCAAATGGTGGCTGAATCAACCGTGAGGATAGATCGGGCAAAAGAAATCCTCAACGAGTGGAACAGAGTAACAAAATAAGCCACCTTACTTTTGAAGAAACCATGAAAAAATACCTGGTTTGGATTTGTTTCACACTTGCAATAACCGGTGGCTTATTCGCCGGCTGGGTGGATTTCAATAACGACGAACCCCAGGCGGCAGTGCTGGTGATATTGGCACTGATATTCCCGCTCGGGCTTTTATTACCGCGCAAAGCCTGGTTGTGGGCGCTGATTGTGGGATTATGCCTGCCTGGTATCTATCTGCTGGCACCTGGCCTTGGATACCAGCCGGTCAGTCCACCCAGCCCGGGCTGGTATGCCTCCATTCTGGCGCTCATCCCCGCTTTCATGGGTGCTTATGCCGGCGCATTGACAAGGCTTATCGTGAACGTACTTTTCGTGAAATCATGACTGCAATTAAGAAATGATATACTACATCGTTCATTCCTACCCGTAAAGTCAATATTCTTTACTGGAATGAAATCACACGCAAGAAAGAAGTGTTATTTATGGACATTCCTCAACCAAATCTGAAACCCTTGCTACTCAAACCCACCCAACCGGTGGGCATCATCGGTTATGGAGCATATATACCCCGTTACCGCCTGCCTGCTAAGGAAGTAGCGCGTATCTGGACGGATGGCGCTGGCGGCTTACCCATCAAGGAAAAAGCTGTGCCTGGCCTGGATGAAGACGTGGCGACCATGTCCATTGAAGCCGCCAGAAATGCCATGCTGCGGGCGGGAGTACACCCACAGGACATCCGTGCTGTCTGGGTGGGATCCGAATCACACCCCTATGCGGTCAAGCCAACCTCGACCATTGTAGCCGAGGCGATCGGCGCGGTGCCTAACGTGCAGGCTGCCGACTGGGAATTTGCCTGCAAGGCCGGAACTGAAGCTATGGTAGCTGCCATTGGTTTCGTTGGCTCGGGCATGGCTCACTATGCCATGGCAATCGGCATGGATACAGCCCAGGGTCGCCCTGGGGATGCCCTGGAATACACCGCCGGTGCAGGTGGAGCCGCCTATCTGCTTGGTCCGGCAGACGAAGCCCTGGCGATCTTCGAGGGGTCATACTCTTACGTGACCGATACACCCGATTTTTGGCGTCGTCAATACCAGAAATATCCGGAACATGGTCAGCGCTTCACCGGGGAGCCCGCTTACTTCAAGCACATCATCGAAGCAACCCAGGCTCTGATGGAAGGCACCCATACCACTCCCAAGGATTATCGCTGGGCGGTGTTCCACCAGCCCAATTCCAAGTTCCCCCAACGCGTGGCAGGCCAGCTTGGGTTCACCAAGGAACAGATTGCTCCAGGGTTGCTGGTGTCGGTGATTGGCAATACCTATGCCGGGGCAGCCCTGATTGGTTTGACTGGCATCCTGGACGTAGCCGAACCCGGGGATAATATCCTGATGGTTTCATTCGGTTCCGGAGCCGGCTCCGATGCATTTGCCCTCCGCGTGACTGAAGCCCTACTCGAGCGGCGTGACCGTGCTCCTAAGACCCAGGATTATATTGCCCGCCGCACCGAGATCGATTATGGCACCTACGTGCGCTACCGCGGTAAATTAACCATGAAATGATGGATTTGAACATGGGAAAGTTACAACTATGAGTGAAGTCGTCATCGCTGGTATCGGGCAAACAGACGTTGGTGAGCATTATTCTATTTCCCTGCGTGACCTGGCGCTCATGGCTCTGGAAACAGCCATCCAGGATGCAGGCGGTTTACGCCCCGACATTTTATTTGTGGCGAATATGATCGCTCCGGCCGCCTCGCACCAGGCCCACCTGGGTGCGCTCATCGCCGATTATAGCGGGCTGGCCGGGATTGAAGCCTCCACCATTGAAGCGGGCGGAGCCTCAGGTGGCGCTGCACTGCGCATGGGCTATTTCTCCATCAAGTCGGGTGAGGCAAAAGTGGCCATGGTGTTGGGCATCGAGAAAGTGACCGACCAGCTTGGCCCCTCGGCGGAAGCCACGCAAACCTTGGGTGAAGATAGTGATTATGAGGCCGTCCAGGGCCTAACCCCCAATGCCCAGGCTGCTCTGCTCATGCGCCGTTACATGTACAATTACCAGCTCACGCATGATGTCTTTGCCAACTTCCCCATCCTGGCACACGCCAACGCCCTTACCAATCCGCATGCCATGTACCATAACAAGGTCACGCTGGAAGCCTACCAGCAGGCTGACCCGATCAGTGACCCTATCACCATCTTCGATACCGCCCCGGTGGCAGATGGAGCTGCGGCGTTGATCCTGACCAGCTCCGACCTGCTACCAACAGGTTATAGCCAGCCCCTGGTCCGCATCACCGGCTCCAGCCTGGTGACCGACCGGTTGGCAATCCACGATCGGCCTGACCCTCTGGCTTTTGATGCTGCCCGCCGCTCCATTGAAAAAGCCTGCCGCCAGGCAGGCATCTTGCCAGCGGATGCGGACTTGTTTGAGTTGTATGATTCTTATTCGATTGTAGCTGCACTCTCGCTTGAGGCAGCTGGTCTGGCAGCGCGCGGTGAGGGTTGGAAACTGGCTAAGGAGGGTAAGTTGGAGCGGGATGGCGAGCTGCCTATCTCCACCATGGGGGGGCTCAAGGCACGCGGCAACCCGGGGGGAGCGACTGGGGTTTACCAGGCTGTGGAGGCCACCTTACAGCTCAGGGCACAGGCAGGGGCTAACCAGGTTACGGATGCCCAGCGGGCATTGATTCAATGCCTGGCAGGACCAGCCTCATCCGCCGTAACCCACGTCTTGGAGGCACGATGAAAATCGGATTAGTGCTGGTGATCGCTGAACATCGACAGCTAAGGCGCCCATACAGTTACCAGAAGACGCGTGATATTGCCCAACAAGCGGAGCAGGCTGGCTTTGACAGCTTGTGGTTATATGATCACCTGCTTTACCGTCCCGAGGCTGAGCCAACCATTGGTATCTGGGAATCCTGGACGTTTCTATCCGCCCTGGCAGACGCCACCCAGCGCGTGGAGCTCGGCACGCTGGTCACCTGTAACTCCTTCAGGAACCCGGCCTTGCTGGCCAAGATGGCCATCACCCTGGATGAGGTCTCGCAAGGTCGATTTATCCTTGGTTTAGGAGCCGGCTGGAATAAAGCGGAGTTCGATGCATTCGGTATCCCTTTCGATCATCGCGTGGACCGTTTCGAAGAGGCGCTACTGATTATCCATCCATTGCTCAAGCAAGGTCGGGTGGACTTTGAGGGTAAATATTACCAGGCGAAGGATTGTGAGATCAGGCTGGTTGGACCGCGCCCTACCGGACCTCCGTTGATGATTGGCAGCTTTGGCAAGCGTATGCTGCGCCTGACCGCCCAATATGCCGACTTGTGGAATACCTGCTACCTAGGCCAGATTGATACTCTCTCCACGCCGTTGCAGGAATTTCTACAAGCATGCCAGGAGACAGGTCGCGACCCGGCGACTGTCGGCATCACTGCCTTGCTTTATGTGCACTACCCCAGCCTGGTCGCCTTACCGGATGGCCTGGATAATCCTCCTCTCAGCGGCACCCCCACCCAGATCGCCAGGGCATTGCTGGCATACCAGAAGGCAGGGGTAGAGCATATCATGATCCATGTGCTTCCTTATAAACCCGCAGCTATCCGTAAATTAGAACAGGCATTACGCGTCTATCGCCAACTTTCAAGTTTGTAAGGTCAAGAAAAGCCAACCTGATAGTATTTGATAGTCACCAATGGCTATATTAATCAACGAAAGAACTAGAAAAGGAGATTAGTATATGGAAATCCCTCGCCATTGGCGCTTAAAAAAACAACGGTATGCACTGGTCGGAGAAATTTGCCCGCATTGTGAGGCCAAATTGTTCCCACCGCGCGATATTTGCCCCAATTGTGGTCAGGAAGCCCGTACGGAATACCAATTCAGCGGGAAAGGTGAAGTATTTTCGTATACCACTGTCTATGATGCCCCTGCCGGGTACGAATCAAACGCGCCTTACACGGTGGCTTTAGTGAAACTGGAAGAAGGCCCGATGGTCACCGCCCAACTGACCGATTTAGGCAGCCAGAAGGTGGAAATTGGCATGCCGGTGGAGATGGTCACCCGCAAGTTACGCTCCGATGGCGATGAACGGGGAATCATTGTTTATGGTTATAAGTTCCGGCCTTCTGGATTTCACTAAAATTAGGTGAAGCGGCTTGCTTTAGCAAGTCCAACACATTAACCCTTATTTCAACTTTCAAATTTCGATGCTCGTCAATCACTACACGGTTGACGAGTGTTTTTATAATTTTCCGTTTTAATTGGAAAATTTCATCCTTCTCTTCTTCACTTTCGGGGTTTTTATTCAATGATTCAATACCGACTCGAAGGTCAAGGAAATATTCTAATGCAACCTTTTCCCAATCATCATGAGCTGTGAGCTGGAGCACCTCTCCATAAGTTGCAAATTCCTTTTTAAGATTCATTTCCTGGAGTGTGAGTGCGGTCAACTGGTACTCCATATCCTCATCGGTAATCGATCCTTTACGAGCCCAGGTGATCACTTTCTGGCGTTCCATTACAATAGAATCAAGCTCTTGCTTTATTCTCTCTTTGTCTTCCAATACTGTTTCTGCTTGGTGCCTCAATTCCTCAATATGCATCCGTACGTTTCCCAATAATACGTCAGGATCATTCAACGCCTCACATACTTTTTTCCATACAAAATCATCGGCTTTACGCGCACCGATCGACCGGGGGCAATCGGGCTTGATTCTTTCTTTAAGAAATTCTCTGCAATAATATGTCCAATAAAAGCTCTTCCTGTCCACCATTTCACCGTGACGGTTTCGTCTCTTGTATGTATTGGCTCGCGCACCCCATTTTTTACCACAGCTGCAAATTAATAAACCGCCAAGTAGATAATTGTGTTTTAGATTGTGGGATGGATATTTCTTATTAGATTCCCTTACCTGGATAAATCTCTGATAGATTCCCGGATCAAGAATTGGTGGAATAGGTATTTCATATTCATCACCGCCGCGTCTTTGTACCTTGATTCCATATGCATAATCTCTAGCACCCTTGAAAATTCCATCAATGGTAGCTCTAGACCATACAGTCTTTCGCGGTACTGTACCACCTTTTTGTGGGGCACCTGCTTCGATTAAACGCCGTCGAATTTCGATCCTGTTTACACCTTCTAAATACCATTCAAAAATTTTCCTTACCCACTTAGCTTCATCTTCGACTATTTCAATATTTTCCCCCTCGCGTTTATAACCATAGCGATCCTGTCCGGTGTTGGCTTTTCCCGCGCGCAAACGTGCCTTAACTCCCATGCTCATTCTCTCGCGCATTCCATCAAGCTCCATTTGAGCAAGCCAGGCTTTCAATGGTGCCATTTTTTGATCGAAGTTTTCTTTTGCGAGTTGAATATCAATTTTGGATTCCTGGATTGTTTCCAGCACAAACAACATAGCGCGCAAACCGCGGTATAAACGATCTTCCCTCCAGGCAAGGATTACATCAAACCGCCTTGCCTTTGCATCCTCCATCATCGCAACCAAACCCGGCCTATCTGAGCGGGTGCCAGAAGGGTCAACTAATCTTTTCTTAGCCCGGTATCTTTCTATGTCGCGATAGACCGCCTCTATAATATATCCATTTTCATCAGCCAATTTCCTGCAATCGGCTTCTTGTTCGTCTGGGCTTGCCTTTGCCCCTTGGTGCTCTGATGAGGTTCTTATGTATATCGCCGCTCTTTTATTCATCTTTTCCTCTATTATATTCTAGTAACCGCCAAACCAAGGTGATCACATGGTGCATCTTCCAGGTTTTGCTCAATCCCCAGGTAGATTTCAGTTGTGCGGATCGAGGCATGCCCCAGGCTGTATTGGATCTGCTCAATGGGTGAGCCACCCTTATGCGCCAATTTTGCGAATGTGCGTCTGCAATCATGAGGCGCTAGATTAGTAATGCCCAATTTTTGAGAATATTCTGCAACCGCTATATAGATTGCTTGTAATGCCATTGTCTTGCTTGCAATATGATCACCGCGTCGTATTCGTCTAAAAACACAACCACTCTTAATCTTTGCTGCGTCAGCCCATTGATCAATAATCTCTTTGCACCAATCAGGCATTGGGATCGAGTGCACGGAATTCCGCTTGCCTACCAGGTCCACGATCACCCAGCGGTTATCCCTTTGCTGAATATGCTCAAATGTCAATCCTGCAGCCTCTTCACGTCGTAAACCGCAGCCCAACAACACCGCGAGAATGGCTTTATCTCTCTTTCCTCTCAATGTAGATATGTCAACTGTATTGAGTAATTCCTGTGCCTGTACCTTGGTTAGCCAATTACCCAACCGCTTTCCTTCGGCGCTCATACCCTTTATTCGCAATATTCCCGATACAACCACCGGGTCAAGCATGCCGTTATCAGCTGCTTCAGCTGCCAGTCTGCGGATTGCTATTAATCGCAAATTGATATTCCCGGCATTCATTCCCTTTTCCTTCAATTCAAGTGCATAAGCCTGGATCAAAGCCTTGCTCTATTCGCCCTGGCCATTTTCGATATACCATTGCCGAAAATCCATGAGAGCGCGCCTATAAGCACGTATAGTATTGATACTATCTACAGATCTCAAGACAATCTGGATTACTTTGTCAAGTGTTTGAGTGGAGAGAGCATTCTCAGCCATATCGTCTTCTGCTATAAAAAATCCGCTTTCCTTAACCGGTTAAGCGGATGACTGAGAATTGCTTATGATAGAATTGTCTCAGCCCTTAGGTCGCATATCCGGCTTGAGGGTTAGGGTCGTGTAGGTGTTCTAGCACTTACACGGCCTGTTGTTTTATTGTAACTTACGATATTATACTATATTTTTGGGTTTTTATGAGAGTGTTTTCCACTTGCTAGATACGCAAGAAGAGATTCGCGCTTCACCAGCCAGATAATACTAATTTTCTTTGCTTCAATTTTCCCTTTTCTGATAAGCTGGGTTATATATTCATCGTTATAGCCAGTTAACTTATAAACATCTCTGACCGTCAACCATTCATCATCATTATTATTCATGTACACTCCCATCGGGCATAATTGTGTGTGTAAGGATGGCTTTCCTTAGGTCGGTCTTATCTGGAAACCCACTCTCTTTAAGTGTCAACTTGGCTCCAGTCAGGTTGGCTTCAGTCAAATCAGCTCCGGTTAAGTCAGGCACACAAATTTCGGCTCCAATCAATTTAGCTTTGTTTAGTTTAGCCCCGGTTAAATTGGTATATTTCATATGAGCCTCTGTTAGGTCAGCACCGATCAGATTGGCTCCAATAAATTTGGTGCAGGTTAGTTCGGCTTTGATCAGTATGACGTTATTCAGATTGGCTTCATTTAGCATTGCCCGGTCAAGAGAAGCACCATACATATCAGCGCCTTCCAAATTTGCCCCAAATAAGTCAGCACCAGTCAATTTTGCCCACCATAGTGTGGCTCCCTTTAAATTAGCCCTTCTCAGATATGCGCCTTCCATGTGAACATTGTCAAGGAAAGCGCTACTAAAGTCAACATCAGGAAGATACAGGGGACCACGACGATTTAGCAGATCGTATAGTTCGTACTTGGTGAATTCCATTTCTATTCTCCAATCGAGTATGAATTCCTGGCAAGTCATGCGGTATTTTCATCGAGATCAAAGAATCTTTCGGTTTTAAATAACCATTCAATTTTATAGTATGGGACGAGGACCACATCCCATTCATTACCATCAGCATCTATTGCACAAAAAGTGCCAATATTAAAATCATCAGGTAAAGCTACATATTGTCTAGGATCATCATACATTTCATCAGGATAATCCGCATCGACCCGGTCACCCTCGCCTAATAGTATAATCTTATGCTTTGCAAGGACTAGTATGGATTTTTCGATAGCTTCCTCTTGAATACGTTCCGCTATCAGCTGATATCCGAAATCTAAATCAGGGTCGATATCCACTAAATCATGTATTGTTACCATTTTGCCTTGCCTAATTCTATCCATAATTAATTTGTACCACTCATCGGGACTTTTACTAATTTCCTTTTTCCATTCATCAAAATTATCGACCCTTTTGCTCATTTGTCACCTCATTTTTCCAGCAGTTGCGCCTGATATTTCACGGTGCTCGCGAGAACTGCTCGACTTATATCCTTATCCCATAACATCTCAGCGAATTCTAGAGCTGTGGAAAGAAAGTCTCCCAGCTCTTTACTCCTATTCATGAACGTTATGTCAATCCAGCAATTAGAATCACGCAAAACTTCGTTGACCATCTTTTTTAGGGGAACAATATTTTGTCCGTCAATTATAAAGTGATACGGCTTAGCTTTCTCATTCATGGGTTACTCATTTGTAGTGTTTACCACAGATGATTTTGATCCAACGGCATGATCTCAATTGCAAGCAATTCGAATTTAATCTTGATTTTTTCGTTGAGCATATTGGCCTAAGCCATATTAATTCAATGCCAACCTAATTCATCCAAAGTTTTATCTAACCATTTCTTTATTTTGGGTTTGAATTCACCCCACCATTCAGAATTCCCTATCCGTGTGAATATGTCAGCCACAACTACAATCGCAACGATTGGAAAGATACAACCGCAAACAAATGGATCCATAGATATCTCCTTTTTCTCCGTGTAATGCTAATTTTGTTTCCTTTCTCCTGCAACATATACCATCTACCATCTCTTCGGAGTACTACTATGGTCTTTTTATTCATGCTTTCTTGTACCTGATGCAGACACTTCGA
Source organism: Anaerolineales bacterium (assembly GCA_049287485.1). GTDB lineage: Bacteria > Chloroflexota > Anaerolineae > Anaerolineales > UBA4823 > FEB-25. Next base: position 202 of record JBAQFX010000199.1, on the reverse strand, counting down.
TATATTCAGTATCCACGTATTGAAATTTTACACCGATCGCGCCGTGTGTACTTTTGCACATTATTACGTTGTTATGGTACAGTATATACGTAATCACATCTAGTATTACAGCGCAACATTGGGCACCAAGGTTGCGAATTGGGCAAGCTTTGACTTGCGATGAGAAATATAAGCGGCATAATTTCGTTTCTGATAGTATCGG
>JBAQFX010000198.1:0-1720 GCA_049287485.1 Anaerolineales bacterium | reverse complement strand
ATCTGATAGATCAGAAGGTAATGAAATGCTCTGAGACTCAGCGATGAAACGCCAGTAAATGAGGAGAGAGTCCTATTACACCAATGAATAAATCAATGCAAATGACGGAATTGAAGTATTGTATGATATGGGGAGTCATCTCGTTCTATAGGGAACTACTTGGTTTCCACTTGATATGCCTTCTACTGCAAAGATTTACGTCGATGATATTTGTCTTACTTGCAGAATAGAAGAAGAGAATAAGGCTAAGACTTATTGGTATCTGGCTCGCTATGATAAAACAATTGTGGAGTTTATTTCAACCATAATCATCGTGGATGATAATGATTTCTTCGGCGTTATCCAGACAATTGATTCGAAAATAGTGAAGTGTGAGGAAGATCGATAACAATTTGCCTCCTCGGAGCATTTTTCTAACCTTAACAAAATTCTAGGAATGGGTCTATAAACACGATTAACTTGGATCTTTCGCAGACATTTATGCGGTTCGACCAATTCCTGTATATAAAATCGTCAATAATATCCGGCAACAAATTCTAAGGCATTGTTATGTGATTGTTATTTTTTATTTAATGCCATAAAATAAAAACCTAAAATAGATGATTGGAAAAATAACGGGACAAATATCCCTCCCTCTACGGGACAATTGCACTCACCTCTGCGGGATACGCGTCTCTCGTCTTCCCATCCCATTTCTTTTAAAATCATCATACGCGCACCACACGATCTTTATCCACCAAGGAGTAATATAGCGTGGCTAGGAATAACCTAGCCTGGATCAAAGGCGATATTACCGGCGATATCTATTACGACAACTTTCATTTGGATTCGAAGGATGTCCAGTAACTTCACCTGTACCTGATGATCAAAGTGTAGTGGCCGTATTGACGCTGGTCAAGGGCATTTTTACCCTATTTAACAAGGTCATGTTTTGATGTATTCCAGGTTAGCAAATGAATAATCAAGGCTTTCTCCAACACCTCTGTAAAATTGGCGACTGGCTGCCGGGCTGGGCTGATTGGCTGAAGCCCAGGCAGGCAAACGCGCTGGAATTTCCTACCGACCTGGAGGTTGAGCAATCGGGGGTATGCTTTATCAAGGGGCAGGACGAGATGGACTACTTGTGGTACCGGCTGCGCGAGGTCGAAGGTGAGCGGGAATATGCCGGGTATCGCGTCGTACGGCTGCTGCAGCTCACCTTCCTGCCTCTCGAAGCGCGTTCCGATCCGGGATTGCTGCAGAAGATGCGCATCGTTTTGCGTGAGCTGTACGGTTCCAAAGTCAGCTTTTTATATCTTACGGCCGGCATCTTTCATAACCACCAGTCCCCGGTCGGGATCGTACAATGCTACGGCGTATCCGCCTTTGCGCCTAGGCTGGAAGAGGCCTGCGCCCAATCCAAGCGTAACCTGGCGGCGCTCAAAGCGGCCATGAGCGTGGCATACCGCCAGATCTGCCTGCAGCCCCTGACCGCGAGGCTGGCGGAGTGGATCTTCTTGAGCTTCCACGATATGAACCACTTGCTGCTCACCGAAGGCCACACCGACCCACGCGAGAATGCTCGCGGTGCAGATCTATTTGTTCTCGAGCCCATGGACCCATCCGAGTTGCTCGCTGCAAGTCAAAGATTGACTCTATGAGAAACACTAACATTCTGCCTGGATATATAAATTCTATAACCTCCAATTATCCGCTGGGCTGGCTTTGTGGTGCGCCTGGG
>JBAQFX010000197.1:0-9346 GCA_049287485.1 Anaerolineales bacterium | reverse complement strand
GGAATATTTCCAGGTACAAATGGGGTTAAAAAGCCTCTCGACGACTCGATCTCCCATGTAGGCGAGTATTTACTGGGGAAAGGCCGGATCAGACTTGAACATAGTATCGGTTATCATCCAGATGTTAAAACAGCCCTCAAACGGTGGGGGGCGCAACATGCCGGTGCCTTATACCTCGGCAGCATCTTTCTGCTTAGCTTGTTGATCTTGGTGCTTATCTCAAAATTAATACTCCGATCGGCATTACTTCATTCGGGTTCTCCATGGCATTGGATTTCGGTTCTCGAGCTGGCGATTGCATTATTGGTTCCCATATTGACGGTTTCCGCCAGCCTGGTTAATTGGTTTATCACCTTGAGGATAAATCCACGCATCCTTCCCAAGCTGGATTTCACGAATGGGATCCCCACCCAGTTCCGGACACTGGTAGTTATCCCCGCCATGATCCACAGTCACGAGGAAGTCGATCACTTAACCAGCCAGCTTGAAATGCATTTTCTCCGCAACCAGGAGCCAGGCTTACTTTTTGCTTTACTGACAGATTTCGCTGACGCGGAGAGCGAAACCCTGCCTGAAGATGAGGAAATGATAGGGTACGCCAGCGCTGCCATTGAGAGTTTGAATGCCAAATATACACATTCGATCCCGGATTGCGACACGAGCGCTGACAGCAGTGCTGCCCAACTGAATGAGGTTGGGGACTTTGGGCGGGATGAACAAATACAATACCCCATCGCAGCAGGTAACCAACTTTTTTATTTGCTTCACCGGAAACGGTTATGGAACCAATCTGAAGGAAGGTGGATGGGGTGGGAACGTAAACGGGGCAAACTATATGAACTGAATCGGCTACTAAGGGGCGGGAAGGATACGTCTTTTTCAACCATCACCGTTGGCTCGAAGGAGAGTGCAGGGTTACAATGCGTCCGTTTCGTGATTACCTTGGATGCAGATACGATCTTGCCACGCGGAACAGCCAGACGCTTGGTCGGCACCCTAGCCCATCCGTTGAACCGGGCCAGGTTCAACGACACCACCGGCCAGGTAATTTCCGGCTACACCTTACTGCAACCCCGCATGGAGATTCATCCCAGAAGTGCCAATTATTCGTGGTTTACCCGCATCTATGCTGGAGATACCGGATTGGATTTGTACACCCGGGCGGCCTCCGATGCTTACCAGGATCTGTTCGGCGAAGGAAGCTACGTTGGCAAAGGGATATATGCTGTAGACGCATTTGAGCGAAGTGTTGACAGGCATATTCCCGAAAACACCGTGCTCAGTCACGACTTGTTGGAGGGGATCATGGGCCGCGCCGGTCTGGTCACCGATATCACTATGATCGAGGATTACCCCTCGAACTATTACGTCCAGGTTAAACGCCAACAACGCTGGATCCGCGGAGATTGGCAGCTCTTACCCTGGCTGACCCAGCCAGGGAAATTCCGGAATAAATTCTCGCTGATCGATCGTTGGAAATTGCTCGACAACCTGCTGCGGTCGATGCTTGCTCCTACCCTCTTGCTGATCTTATTTTTAGGCATCATTTCCATGCCTGATCTCACTGGGTTTTGGATCGCCATGATCCTGATTTCTTTGGCCATCCCAGTTATTACGAGCGCGGCAAGGAGTGCTTTGCAAACCCTGGGGGGTGAAAGTCTGGGTGCAGCGTTCCATCCTATGAAATGGTCTCTCTTACGCTGGTTATTGGCAGTGGTCTTCCTGCCCTATGAGGCATATAACGCTCTGGATGCCATCCTGACCACCCTCTATCGCCTGATGATCAGTCATCGCAAGCTGTTACAGTGGACCACTGCTGCCCAAACCGCCCGCCTGTTTGGCTTGCAGGTCTATCGAAATACTGTCTGGCTGAGGATGATCGTATCGACGATCCTGTCGTTGATTCTGGCCATCGGCATCCAGCTGGTGTATAGTATTACCGGGAAAGGTGGGATTGCCCCACCCTTGATCTATGCCACACCCATGCTCCTGCTCTGGATGTTCTCACCAGTAATTGACCAACGGATCAGCCTGCCTGTCATACCACGCACGATTCCATTGAGCCAAGCGCAAATAGGTCTCTTACGCCAGGTCGCCCGGCGCACCTGGGGCTTCTTTGAGCGCTTCGTTGGCCCGGAAGATCACTGGTTGCCGCCTGATCACTTCCAGGAGGCGCCCGTCGGGATCATCGCACACCACACCTCACCGTCCAATATTGGCTTGTTGTTCACCGCGACCCTGGCTGCGTATGACTTTGGTTACCTGGATCAACTCGGACTGTCAACCCGCCTCTCCATCACGATGGATACGCTGGACCATTTAGAACGTTTCCGGGGTCATTTTTTAAACTGGTATGACACACTGACTTTGCAGCCGCTCAAGCCTCGCTACATCTCCTTTGTAGACAGCGGCAACCTGGCAGCTAGCTTGATCGTAACTGCTCAGGCCTGCCAGAGAATGCCGAAAGAACGCATTTTTCGCTGGAGCCTCTGGCAGGGTTACCTGGATACACTTTCCAATCTCGTAGAGATTTTAAAAGGAATGAGCAAGGTCGAATTTAACCGTCAGGTTGAAGAAATTGACCGACGAATCGCCCAGATGCAGGATGAGATCCTGGCAGTAAGGATGGAACCGCACCGTTGGTTTGCGATCTTTCAGACTGCAAACAAGCAATTTTGGCCGGATCTATCAAGTCGCCTGATCGAGCTGGTAAGGGTAGGTCGCTCTGCTTTCGATCTGGAGGCGCTACGCAAGCTGGAAGAAGTCGCAGCTCAAGTCGAACGCCATCACCAGGGCATACAGCGAACGCTTGCCGGACTGGTATCCTGGATTCACTTTCTGGAGCAGGTCCCCGTGCTTTTCAATGAGGCCCAATTTGTGCAAGGCTTGAGCACATTGAGGGCTAATTTACCTTACAATCCTCATCTCGGTGAGATCTGCTCCTGCGTCACGGCTGGCTTAACCAGCGCATCCGAATTACGCACCCTTCTCAAGGAAAATCAAACCATTCCCAAACCCGATTCTGGTCAGGAACGTAAAGCGATGGAATGGTTGGAGGCTATGGACGAGGCTTTGACACAGGCTGGAGCCAATGCCGAAGCATTGATGAATAGTTACGCTCAAATTTCCGCCCGCGCCGAACGGTTTGTAATGGAGATGGACTTCCAATTCCTTTACAACCCGGGGCGGCGAGTGTTTCACAATGGTTATAACCTTGAAACCGGTCAGCTCGATAATAACCACTACGATCTACTGGCCTCGGAGTCACGCATTGCTTCCATCATCGCCCTGGCAAAGGGAGAGGCACCCCAGTCCCATTGGCTACAGCTCAGCCGACCATTAACCAGGGTAGAAGGGATGTATGTTCTGCTTTCCTGGAGTGCGACCATGTTCGAATATCTGATGCCACCGCTTTTCCTGCGCTCCTACCAGGGCACGCTGTTGGCAGATAGCGAACAGGGAGCAGTCCTCCAGCAAATTGCTTATGGAAAGACAAAAGGTGTACCGTGGGGCATCTCTGAATCCGGTTTTTACCTGTTTGATGCCAATCAAAATTACCAATATCGCGCTTTTGGGGTTCCCGGGCTGGGCTTTAAGCGTGGATTGGGTGACGACCTGGTGATTGCTCCTTATGCATCCCTGATGGCGATCAGATACAACCCCCAGGCTGTAGCCCAAAATGTGGCCAGGCTGATGGAGCGTGACAGCTTTGGAGTGTACGGTCTGTATGAGTCGATTGATTTTACGACCGACAGGCTGCCGTTGGGCGATACCTCAACGGTAGTACACGAGTATATGGCTCACCATCAGGGCATGATCTTAATGGCCTTGGTGAATTATTTTTACAAAGATATTATGGTACGCCGTATGCACAGAGATCCCCGTATCCAAAGTGTCGAGCTTCTTTTACAGGAGCAGATACCTCAGGCAGCACCAATACAAAATCCTTATGCCGGGGACGTTAAAGGAATACTGCGGCTAACGGAAGCCGCAGTTGAAATAAATCCCTGGAGTGTACCGGTTCAGACCGCTATCCCACAGGTTAATCTGCTCTCAAATGGTAATTATGCTGTGCTGCTTTCCAATATGGGGAGTGGGTACAGCACCTGGCGTGGCATAGACCTGACCCGCTGGCAGGCCGACGGGGTACTCGACCCATGGGGAACATGGATCTACATCCAGGATATGCGTCTGCCACACGATGAGAAAGCGACCGCTAGAGGGCTTTGGTCAGCCGGGTTTCAACCCATCCCCACCCATGCAGAAAATATGCAGGTGACCTTCTTCGCCCACATGGCGGTCTTCCGTCGCACGGAGAATGATATTACCTCCACCATGGAAGTCACCGTGTGTCCTGACGACCCGGTCGAGATCCGCCGTATTCATTTGCACAACACGAATAGCCAGCCATACCAACTGCGCCTGACTTCTTACGGGGAAGTGATCCTCAGCCAACAGGCTGAAGACAGCCACCATCCCGCTTTCAACAAGCTGTTTATCGAGAGTGAATTTGTACCTGAGCTGAATTTGCAAATCTTCACTCGGCGCCCCCGCTCTAGCGTGGAATTGCCCATCTTCCTGGGACACATGCTGGTGGTTGAAAGCAGAGTCGAATTCCATGATGGCCAGCCGGCGATACGTCATGAAGCAGACCGCAACCACTTCATCGGCCGAGGCCGTACGCTCCGCAACCCACTTGCACTCGATTCAAAGCAGTACCTGACAGGAACAACTGGCGCCACACTTGACCCGATCTTTGCTCTTGGACAGGAAGTCAAACTCGACCCACACGAAAGTGTTGAACTGGCATATCTGACCTTCGCTGGAGACAACCGGGAAGCGATCCTGGCATTAGCCAGGCGTTATCGCAGCTGGTCTTTGATCGAGCGTTCCTTCCATCAGGCTGATATCGCCGCCCAGACCTGGTTGGGAAAGCAGAGCTACGATTCTCAGGCGTTCAAAGATACCTTGCAGGTGCTTTCAGCATTAATATATCCGTTCAAGGCGGTGCGCGCTTCGCCAGAAACGATTGCTACCAACCGACTCGGTCAGTCAGGCTTATGGCGCTTTGGGATTTCAGGTGATTTTCCAATCTTATTGATAGAACTCGAGGATCCCAAACACATCGACCTGATCCGTGAGGTTTTACGGGTACATGAATTCTTGCGTAGCCGCCGCTTTATGGTCGATGTCGTCATTCTCAACCATCAACAGACTGATTACGGTGCTGAACTGAACGGGATGCTCCACCGCCTGGTAAACCGCCTCAACGGTGATCAGTGGTTGAGTAAGCGTGGGGGCATTTTCATCCTTTATGTGGACCAGATTAATGCTGACGAGTACGCTTTGCTGCAAACCGCGGGACGCTTCCTTTTCAAGGGAGAGCGCGGAAACATGGATGAGCAGATGCCGGCGTACCCCATCCAGGTTCGTCATCTACCCGAATTTATCCCAACCAGATCTAGCGAAGATATGGTCATTCCCAATCAGGAGGATCCCCTCCCCACAACGGAAGGGTTGCAGTTTTTTAATGGTTACGGTGGTTTTAGTAACGGTGGGCGTGAGTATATCATCGAGCTTCCCCCCGGCAGGTTTACTCCTGCCCCGTGGGTCAATGTAATCGGTTATCCCAATTTTGGTTTTATGGTCAGCGAAACCGGCAGCCAGTGCACCTGGGCGGTTAACAGCGGCGAGAACCGCCTTACACCCTGGTCCAACGACCCGGTCCGCGACCCAACGGGTGAAGCGCTCTATCTGCGGGATGAAGAGACCGGGGAAGTTTGGACTCCCACACCTCTCCCTGCCGGAGCAAGCCAGCCCTATCGCGTCACACACGGAGCGGGGTATACCATCTTTGAGCACAATTCCCACGGTCTTCGCCAGCGTCTGACGCTCTTCGCCAGCCCACAAGACCCAGTTAAAATTATCCACCTGCGGGTTGAAAATACCTGGAACCATCCCCGCCGGATCACAGCCACCCAATACATCGAATGGGTGCTTGAAACAACCCGTGCCGCCTCAATGCCATATATCATTCCAGAGTATGACCCGGCCGAGTACTGCCTGCTGGCTACCAACCCATATAACGCCGAATTTGGTGAGCGGGTCGCCTTCCTCATCGCCAGCAAACCGGTCCACGGGCTGACGGCCGACCGGATCGAGTTCTTGGGGCGGGGTGGAACACCTGCCTTTCCGATCGCTCTGCGCCGTATCGGATTGGAAACACGCATTACACCCGGCGAGGATCCATGTGCTGTCCTCCAGCTAAACCTCGATCTGCTCCCCGGTGGGATGGAAGAGATTTATTTTGTGTTAGGGCAAGGGAATAATAAAGAACATGCCCTTGAGCTAGCCCTGAAATACCATGACCCTGCGTACGTGGGGGCTGCCCTTGAGCGTACCCACGTGTTTTGGGATCACTTGCTCGGTACCATGCAGGTGCATACCCCCGAACCGGCGGCCGATTTGATCCTCAACCGTTGGATGCTCTACCAAAGCCTCTCCTGCCGTATCTGGGGCCGGTCAGCTTTTTATCAGCCCAGCGGGGCATTTGGCTTTCGTGACCAGCTCCAGGATGTCCTGGCCTTGCTACCGATCGATCCGGCTATTTCCCGCGGTCAGATACTCAATGCTGCTCAACACCAGTTCGTGGAAGGTGACGTGATGCATTGGTGGCACCCACCTTCTGGTCGTGGTGTGCGAACGCGTATCTCGGATGACTTACTGTGGCTTCCCTATGTCACTGCCCTGTATATCGAATCTACCGGCGACGTGAGTATTCTCGAAGAAAAAATTCCCTTCCTTGAGGCGCCGCCTTTGAACAAGGATGAAAACGAACGCTACAATAAATATCCGCAGACCAAAGAAGCGTATCCTATGATTGAACACTGCCACCGGGCGATCAAAAAAGGCGCCACCAGCGGAATGCATCGATTACCTTTGATTGGAACTGGCGATTGGAATGATGCCCTGAATCGGGTTGGGGAAGAAGGAAAAGGGGAAAGTGTCTGGCTGGCATGGTTTCTATGCGACGTCCTTGAGCGCTTCGCAAGGATATGTGACCAGCGGGGAGATAGCGAAACCGCCAAATATTACCGCTCACGGTCTAAGGAATATGCTGCCGCAGTTGAACAAACAGCCTGGGACGGAGCGTGGTATCGGCGTGCTTTTTATGATGACGGCTTCCCACTCGGCTCAATCCAGGATACCGAATGCCAAATCGATGGCATTGTCCAGTCATGGGCGGTATTGAGTGGCGCTGGCGATCCCATTCGCAGCCAGAAGGCGATGCAGTCGGTGCTGGAACGGCTGGTTCTCCCGCAAGACCGGTTATCGCTGCTCTTCACACCGCCTTTTGACAAGACTGAGCATGATCCAGGCTATATTAAAGGTTACCTTCCAGGCATACGCGAGAATGGCGGTCAGTACACCCACGCTGCCATCTGGACAGCTTGGGCTTTTGCACAACTGGGAGATGGAAAGAAAGCTGGTGAACTCTTCGATCTGCTTAATCCCATCTTCCATTCTGATTCAGAGGAAAAGGCAACTGAATATCGCGTTGAGCCATATGTGATCGTTGGCGATATCTACAGTAAACCACCTTACTTGCATCGCGGTGGATGGACCTGGTATACCGGTTCGGCTGCGTGGATGTATCGTCTCGGTCTGACGGCTCTCCTGGGTTTCAAGAAGACGGGCGACACTCTACGTATCGACCCGGTCATTCCGCCGACCTGGGACGGGTTTGAGATTCATTATCGATTTGGGGCAACAAACTATCAAATAACGGTGAATAACCCCAGACACCTTGCTCATAATGTTCAGGATGTGATACTGGATGGGAAACTACTAGAGGATACAGTCATTCCCCTGGTAGATGATGGACAGGAACACGGTGTTGAGGTGATCATGGGAGATCCAGAAGGAAGTTGACCTCCACCCAACGAATTACATCCAAATAACGTATGAAAAAAGGTCTTGGTTGTTGCTATCCCAGGCGAGCAAACTTTATTGAAGAACCTGTGGCGTAGATCAACCGAAATAAATTTGATGCCATCAAACGTCCACCCTCATCACGGATGGGTGAAGGAAGATAAATGAGGGCTGAATACTGAAAACCGCCTCGTTGAATTCGCTGAACGCTGACAACTGAATGTTCACCGCGATGACAAAGCATGCACACCCCGCCTTAGCAGTCCAATCACCGCGGGCAGCAGCAGGAAACCAAAGTAGATGGTGATGAATAAAAACCAAGCATACAGCGCGCGCACAGGCTCATCAAAGGATGGTAACCTGCCCCCGAACCAGCCCCCCAGGAACCCCTTAACCACCAGGATCAGGACGGCAGCCTGCAGGGAGAGCACCCGGCCCCAGCTGGTGCGCGAGCGTAAGAAAGCGATCGCCACAGTGGCCAACAGCACGGTATCAAAGAACAGGCCGTAGAGCTGGGATACCCCCCAATCATCATCGAAGAAGACAATCGTGACCATCGGCGCGGCAAAAGCGTAGAGGGCGAAAGACAGGCGCGTCCAGTCGTTCCAGGCACCCTGGAGCAACCTGGCTAGCGGCTGTAGGGAGCGGGAGAGCAGCAGGCCCAGGAGGATGGCGGCGAACGAGGGGAGCCAGGCCCACGAGCCGTATTCCACGCCATAGAAGCTGCCGTTGCTATAGTACCAGCCAAAGTAGAGGGACATGCCCAGGTAGGAGTAGGACCAGCGGGGGAAGCCCTTCAATACGCCGAACAACAGACCCAGCACGGAGACGAAATAGACTCCCATCAGTGGGGTGAGGGTGATAGCGGGACGGTTAAGGCTTCCATCCAGCAGATTGAAAGCCGGGCGGATATGCCCGCCTAACTCGGCGAAACCTTCCAGCAAGTAGGCCAGGCCGAAGAACAGGAAGGGTAATGCGCCCACCAGAGCAGCACCCCAAGAGGCGCGCCTCCCCACCCAGGTATCGGTCACCTCACCCTCACCGTACGAGGCTCTACCGGCAGGGGGCTCACCAGCGCCCAATGATACCTGGTAGCGCCGGGCGTCCATGTAGGCGAGCGGAAAATACCATACTTCGCGAAGAAATAAACGGGCCATCTTCAGCCTCCTTGTGACATGTGCGGAACCGGCATCGTCCGAACCAGACAGCGCCTGGGCGAACACATCGCCCATCTCCCCGCCGAACTCGTCCAGGAAACGATCCGGGTACAGCTTGAGCAGGTGGGAGTACAGGCGAGTCAGCAAACGCCCCAGCATGGCTAGACCACCTGCTCGCCCAGTTCCCTGCTGGCCGTAGCCAATATCGTACCCATGCGGTTGATTTCCACTTCCAACACCCGGCGTCCGAACTGGGT
>JBAQFX010000196.1:0-7571 GCA_049287485.1 Anaerolineales bacterium | reverse complement strand
TTTTGTCATTGCGAAGGAGCGTTCCAGCGTTCTTTGCTGGCGACTGAAGCAATCTCCACCACAGACCATTCACTCTCCTCTTCCGTTCATCATGACATTGGGCATAATTCGTGTATTCGTGTACGGTATTCCAGCTCGGTGCTTGTAAACAACTGAGATATTTATAGGTGTTTCATGGGGGTGTGAGTAATTACATATCATTGAGATTTTACCAATCGATCTTTACCAATTAAATAGTTCTCCATACCGCATTCGATCCTCTTCGTTTTTTTAAGGAACGAATACTATGATTGATACTATTCTTTAAAGGTTTCTGCCAGAAAACCATAATTGAAAGTATTTTAGTCAAGGAGCTTCCTTAGCGGTTTCCTGCAGCGTTTTGCAGTGACTGCATGGTTTCACTGTCTTCATGCTCTCGCTGATACGATCGATTCGGTACAATACCTCCCTGGTTTGTCATTGAGAGGAGAGCGCTCGTTGCTTGACGAATCAATCTGCCCTGTAATTCGTCATTGTAAGACCAACCATCTTTGCACGTCGCTAAAATCTTCGAATCAATCAGCCTGCAACATTTCCCCGTTATGTCATTGTGGTATCCCACTTCACTTGGGGCAAAGTAGGGCTTTACACGATCGATTCGGGACAATTCTCTCCCTCGTGATGCAGAGATGCCCAACCCGGGCGTCTGGATTAGAAGTGAATTGAATGTATTTATTTTTTTTTGAAACAATTCCATCAACCTGCTTTATGCCTTATTAACCATATCTAATCATGTCTAATTGATCCATGCTTTGTCGCTTTAATGCAAGCAAAAAATACCACTTTTTGGCTATCCGCGTTTCTCGTGTTCATTTCTGATATCTTGTTTGGAAAATGATGCTGACTTACCTGGATAAGCAATCCTTGATGCGCAATCCCTCGTTGAGATGCAAGATGCAATGCCGTGTTGCTGGCATGAGCAATAAGCCTGAAATGGTTTTCTTCCCCCAGTATGCCAATACCTCAGGCGCCTCACTCACCACCGCTCCTGCCAATCTCACCTCTTCCAGTCGAGCAGGGTCCACCTTTTGGTCGAGATCAACCGCGGTGAGTTGGCTAACGATCTGCCGTGTGTTTTGCCCGACTGCCACACGGTATGCGCGCAAAGCAGGTAAATTGATCGCCTCGCTGAGCAACTTTACCTTTTCCACATTAGTCGCATTGCCCGTGTCTTCGATGGGAGCACCAATTTTCTCCAGCCATCCTTCGCGCTTCACCAGTTGCCCATCCCCTGACACTAGCATCTCATGGTCACATCCTCGATTGGGTTCAAGCTGAAGGATGCATTTTCAAAGAGAGTTTGTAATTCGAAGGATTTACTTAAACGATGTGCGGTAAGCATATTTTACTCGATTCTGATCTGGATAAGAACACAATACCCCCCCCAGGTAAATAACTGGGATTTGTGGGTTGAAAACGATCAGTGAGAGTAGCTTACCGCGTCATGTTCGTTGGGTACCTGTACCTTTATAGATGTCGCCATATTATCTCAAAGATTTGGAGGTGTCAAGAGGAAGGACAGAGGAAGGACAGAATCTAGCAGAGCTCTTGACCTGTGAAATCGAACGAATAAAACAAACTTCCAAGACATTCATCGTGTAATTTCTTTCAATTGCCAAAATCGATAAAGTTATCATATTCACATTTTCACACCATACCATGCATCTGGTATACTTTTATGTTACTGAGGAACTATGGGATTAATCGATCAGATAAAACAGTTTCTCAATTCGTTGAATGTTACGCAGTTAGCAGCTTGGGGTGTTTGGAGTTATTTCCTGCTTGCGTTTCTGGTTGGCCTTGAAGGTCCTATCGCCACGTTATTAGGGGCTGTTGCAGCTTCAGCGGGCTTACTACACCCAATCTTGGTATTTATTGCAGCTGCTACAGGTAACCTGGCTTCCGATACAGGCTGGTATACACTTGGTTTATTAGGAAAGATGGAATGGTTACTGCGCTTTGGGAAGAGGCTCAAAATTAGCCCAGAAAGCATCCGTAGATTAGAAAGTCAACTTCAAGAACACGCACCAGTTATCTTGTTTGTTTCCAAACTGACCGTCAGTCCTATGATACCTGCCCTGATTGCTACAGGCTTGATTAAGTATCCATGGCGACGTTGGTTCCCATATGTGGCGGCTGGTGAGGTGATTTGGACCGGTTCACTGGTAACGATCGGTTATTTTGGTTTCGCAGCCATAAAGAAAGTCCAATTGGGTATAGAACATGCCATTCTGATCAGTTCGATCTTATTTGTCATCCTGCTATTTATCCTGGGTCGACGTTTCTTGAAAAATGCATTCCAGGATAGTGAAACTGAGGCTGAGACTGACAATAAACAAGAAGGATAATCTTCGATGCGCATAATGGTTTCAAGCTCGACCTATGCACCTGCTATGAACGGTCAGGCAGTCTTTACCACCAATCTTGCTGAAGGGTTGGTTAAACTAGGCCATCAAGTGATGGTTGTGCTTGATTCACAACACGGTAAAGCTTCGACTACGTACGTCAATGGTGTGCAGCTTGAAGAATTGCACTCAATAAGCTTGAATAAATTCCGATCGGGTGTATATTTCTCACCATTTTCAACTCGGGAAATAAGACGCCTTTTTATGGTGTTTCAACCAGATGTGGTCCACATCCAGGATCATTATCCATCCTGTCGGCGAGTAGTGAAGGTTGCTCTCGAAAATCAGATAAAGCTGGTCGGTAGTAACCACTTCATTCCAGAAAACCTTGCGCCTTATATACCGCTGTACTCATCCTTAGAATCAATGATCTATTGGCTGCTTTGGCAGTGGATGCTGAATCTGTATAAACGCCTGGACGTTGTTACAGCTCAATCTGCTGCAGCTGCAAGTATCTTAAAGAAAGTAGGATTAAAATCGCCAATTTATCCTATCTCTTGTGGGATTGATACACAACGATATTTTCCTGATCCAAATGTTGACCGAGCGACCTTGCGCCAGAGTTATGGGCTCGATGCTGATAAGATCACCTTCCTTTTTTTAGGCCGTATTGACGGTGAGAAACGCGTTGACTTATTATTACAGGCTATGCAACAATTGGATCGAGATGATGTCCAACTTGCCATTGCAGGACATGGGAGTGTGGAAGAATCAATGAAACGGATGGCAGTAAAAATGAATCTGAAAGGGAGAGTAAAATTCACTGGGTTCATTCCGATCGAGAACAAGCCCGGTCTGCTAAATAGCGTGGATGTCTTTGTCATGCCAAGCGAAGCGGAATTGCTTAGTATTTCTACACTGGAAGCCATGGCATGTGGGCGTCCAGTGTTGCTTGCGAATGCACTGGCTTTACCTGAGCTGGTTAAAGATGATTTGAATGGCTATTTGTTCACGCCAGGAGATGTGAAAGACCTTGCCAGGTTAATGGGAGAACTGGCCGATCAATCGCAAAATTGGGGTGAGATGGGTTCCGTCAGTCGCGAGATTGCTCTCCAGCATGATTTGGACAAGGTCATTCATAAGTATGAAAGGGTATATGATCAGTTGATCAGTGCCGATCCTATAACAAAGATGGATCAAGAGCTAAAAGGAATAGCCTAATTTGCCCCAGGTTTTGCCGGTAGATGCCTCAGTTTTGTAAAGATAGATAAGCAAAATCCTTAGTGGATGAACAAGCCTACAGCAACAAGCACAGGGGTGAGTAGATTTACCAGCACATTTTTTCCCATAAAAGGAACCAGCTTTTGGATATCTTCAGCATGGGAGATTGATCCTTTGAGTAAAGGGATTGCCAGGATCAAAGTAAATAACCCCAATAAACTGCCTATTGGCAGGATCGAGAGAGCTACACCAGCGACAATAGCCACATATGTGAGGACGAGAAAGACACTGAAGATATAACTGCTGATTCTGCGGCCAAGCAGAATGGGAAAATGCCTGCGCCCAACTATCTTATCAGCTTCAACGTCTGGGAATTGGTTGAGTAATAACAGGTTGCTTACCAGGAAGAATGGCACCAGAGAAGCGATGAAGGCCGTCCAGGAATATTGCCCCGTGAGGGCGAAATGAGTTCCCATAACCATCAATGGACCAAATCCGAGACCAGGAGCAATAAGGCAAAGCAGTGGGATGCGGGTTAACCAGGGTGTATAGGCAATAATAACGAACAGCCCGAGAATACCAAGTGGTACCAATGCTAGTCCACGTAACCAGGTAAAATAGATGCCCGTTATTGCGATAATCCCAAATGTCACCAATGCAGTGATCAGAGCAGACTTAGCCATATTTGGGTTTTCTGGTAATGTCCCACTGCCACCGCTGAAAGGAGTGCGTTGGGTGCGTGCATCCAGACCACTCTTAAAATCATCATATTCATTAAATGCATTTACACTGATATGAGTACAGATTGCACCGATCAGCACGAAGAAAACTTGCAGAGGATTTAGTCGGGCTCCCGAGTAAGCTGCGGTAGCTATACCCAGAAGCGCACATGCTGGTGTCAGGATTAAAAATGGGACGCGCATCGGTCCGAGTATTATCTTGCTTTTATTCATTGAAAACTCCTGGTAGAAATGTATTACCAATCAGCGTTGGATTGTACTATAAAATATCCTGACTTCATCCTCATGATGGGATAGTGTTATAAATATTATCGTTCATTTTATCCATTATAAATGGAACCGTACGCCTGTTTTCTATAACTCTTGATAATCACTTCCTTCTGGTCAAATCTACAAGGGATAATAAATAGTGCGATAATTGAGAGCAGAATTAGTAAGGTCATTTTTTTTATAAAGCTAGTATTAGTTATCGCCAGATAGAGTATATATTATTATGCAAGAAGTGTTGTAATACTATCCTCAAAGCTTTTTACGGAGTGTGCAATATGGATGATTACTCAGAAAAAACCTATGGAGAACGTATCGCAGGTGTTTATGATCAGTGGTATTCCGACTTTGACCCAGCTGCCATTCAAGCATTGGCAGAGCTGGCTCAAGGTGGAGATGCGCTTGAACTGGGTATCGGGACTGGACGCATTGCGATACCCTTAATGAATGCCGGGGTAACTGTTCACGGTATTGATGCATCTGAACCGATGGTTGCCAGACTTCGCGCGAAACCCGGAGGGGATAAAATTCCCGTGAGCATTGGCAATTTTGTTGACCTGCCTTTTGATAGTAAATATTCATTAATCTATGTAGTTTTTAACACCTTTTATGCACTCCTGACACAGGAAGAGCAGATTAGCTGTTTTCAAAATGTCGCCAAGCACCTTACTCGAGAAGGAGTTTTTGTTATTGAGGCATTCGTGCCCGATATGACACGTTTCGTTGCTGGACAAACTATCAGAACGATCCGGATTGGGGAAAATGAATTGCAAATCGATGCCTCTCAATTAGAAATGGATAAACAGTTGATTACCAGTCAGCATGTATTGATGACTCAACAAGGCACGCAATTTTTCCCTGTGAAAATACGCTATGTTTGGCCATCAGAGATGGATCTGATGGCTCGCCTGGGTCATTTACAACTCAGGGAGCGCTGGAGTAATTGGGAAAAAGCCAGGTTTACCGATCTCAGTGGAAAGCATGTTTCTATCTATGAGCACGAGAAAGTATGAAACTGCATTATTGGATATAAGCCTTCATTCAATAGAATATCCCAGCTCTGATATCCTTTTATCAAATTTTCGGATAGCTTTACTTTTGTTGTAACATAAATCGCTATGGCAAAATACTCCGGAAAAGATCGTGCAGATTATGTTAGGCAAATGTTCCGGCGCCTGGCAGGACGTTACAATGTAGCCAACCACTGGATGACCTGGGGACAGGATGTAATGTGGCGTCGTGAGGTGATTGATCGTGCAGACCTGTCCCCAAAAGGGAGGCTCTTGGATATTGGCACTGGTACAGGTGATCTTGCTCTGGAGGCCATCCATAGAGATGCTTCTATATTTGTGGTTGGCTTGGATTTCACTCAAGAGATGATGCGGATTGGTAGGTCTCGAGAGCTTGGAACCAAGGTTAACTGGCTGAATAGCGAGGCGCTTTACCTTCCTTTCAATGCAGAATCCTTCGATGCGGTGATATCTGGTTATCTATTACGCAACGTAATTGATGTTGAGAAGGCATTGGTTGAACAATACCGGGTGTTGAGAGTGGACGGGATCATGATTTGCCTGGATACAACGCCACCTCCCAAAGATGTATTTCATTTACCGGTAAGGTTATACCTCCGTTATATCATTCCGATCATTGGTGGATTGGTCACAGGTAATTTTGAAGCTTATCACTATTTGCCTGAATCTACCCATCAATTCTTGAGCGCACCCACCCTGGCGGAATGCCTTGAAAAAGCTGGATTCAAGGATGTTGGTTTTCGATGCTTTATGGGGGGAAGTATGGCGATTCATTGGGGAATTAAGTGATCTTTTCTCTAATATAAAATCAAGAACCTATCATGATTACCTTGACTTAGAATTTATCATAATACTGATGATGTCACCGCTTCGCTGAATGATGTCCAGTGTACTCGGGGAACCATCCTTTCACCGGAGATGGATATTCCTAACACTGGCAAGTTTGGATTATTCCGTGACCCACAAGGTAATATGATTGGCTTATTTAAACCTTATCCTATGATGTAATACAGTTTTACTTGGTGTACAGTTAATGGATCATTCACAATATTCACCGTGATTTCTGAAGTGTAGGGTAGAGGAACACAACCCGACGTATTTTTTATCCTGCTTTGTTGATAATTTTTGAAGTTGTTTCTTTAAAACGCCTATCCGAGCGCGCATTCTTCACCTGGTTTTTGACTTCTTCCAACCATCCTAAGCGAAAATCAGTTGGCGAATCGAATTCTGGTACATAAGGCTTGATATCTAATAAGGGTGTACCATCTAGGACATCCAGTTTTTCTACATAAAGAGTGTGATTTTCGATCCTGACTAACCTGACTACCGATAATCCTATGGAATTTGGACGATGAGGGGCACGCGTGGCAAAAACTCCATGTTCCCTTGAATCCAGGAAAGGAGTTACAGTGAGTGAATAGTGATGTGATTGGTGCAGGTGGTAGATCAAAATGATGTAGGAGAAACCTTCCAGATCTTTGAGCCCAGGTGCATACTCTGGCAGAAGCTCAACTGAGCCCGGAGCGGACGATTCGCTTGATGGCTGGATTGGCATCTCGCTTAAATCGTGGAAAGGACTATGAATGGTGCCTATTGGTTTAAAAGTGATATCCATTGGATTACCTTTTTATAAGTTTTTTGTCGCCATGAAGGCAAGAAGCGAATTATCATACTCATTATGGTATATTCTGCGTAACCATGATGGACATAATCGTCAGGCATTATAGACCTTCAGACCAGCAACAGGTCGTAGAAATTTCGGCTGATACGGCTTTCTTTGGAGAACCGGTGGAGGCTTTCCTGGATTGTGCAAGGATTTTTCTGTAATTTCGTCTGATGTCCTTCATAAGTTGGTAAAGAACCTTACAAACTGAAAACCTAGTTGTGGAAAAGTGGACAGAAAACCACTGCCCACTTTTCCACAGCTA
>JBAQFX010000195.1:0-3942 GCA_049287485.1 Anaerolineales bacterium | reverse complement strand
TTTTGTCATTGCGAAGGAGCGTTCCAGCGTTCTTTGCTGGCGACTGAAGCAATCTCCACCACAGACCATTCACTCTCCTCTTCCGTTCATCATGACATTGGGCATAATTCGTGTATTCGTGTACGGTTATTCCAGCTCGGTGCTTGTAAACAACCGAGATGTTTATAGATGTTTCGTGATGGGTGAGTAATTACATATGTATGTTACTACTCATAAATTACCTTATTTCTCGTCTCCCCTGCAGCAATTAGCGAAAAAGTATTCGAAAAATAGGCTTACGCAGGGGTTACGCTCCCTGCGTAAGCCTATTTTTCGAACGATTTTTCCTCCTCCAACCGCTGTAAAGTTAATGGCTCAGTGGTCAGAGGTCGGGGTGTGAGTAAATACTACTCAATTATAGCACAAATGTTCTAATTCACAAGTGTTTTTTAGGAAATCCGGAAATTTTTAAGATTTCTCATGTTCATTATCTAAAAATATATCACCACTGAGATGGCGGAGAAAAAAAACAACCACAGATCAATCCCTTGCAAAACCAGTGTGGGACAGGCACAGATGAAAAAAAATGGGGGATTATTGACGTATGGCGATGATGGTGTTCACTTCTATTCAGTTTTCAAGAGGTAAGGTGATCGGTTTTTCTTGATTAATTCACAAAGAATATCTATATTTTGAAATATTTTTTACTCTCTTCATGCCAACGATATATTTTTACAAATATTTTCACGATTCTGTGTGATTATTTTCAGATATACTTTTTCGTATCATATCTCTAAGATGGTCAATGATATGCATCTGGTGATCCTCACCAAGATAATACCAATGATCCCATCCATTGCATGGGCTTCCACCCATTAAATATCTTCCTGCTTGATGGATGGAGCCAATAAAACCATTGATAATCAATTTTCCATCAGCCATAATTACAGCATTGTTGGAAGGGTCTTTTTGAAAAAACAATTCTTGTCCTGGGGATAATAAAGCATTTTCCAGTAAACTTGCAAATGGGATTTTTGGCTCCAAGCGCTTTTTATCACTGACATCTAAAACACGATCATCGAGATAACTCTGTTGAATTTTTTCAATACGATGGTTAGCAATTTCAACATATTTCGGATCTTTCTCAATCCCTATCCATCTTCGACCAAGCCTTTTTGCAACCGCTCCTGTCGTACCACTGCCGAAGAATGGATCTAATACGATATCACGCTGATTTGATGATGAGAGGATTACACGATAAAGTAATGCTTCTGGTTTTTGAGTTGAATGAGCTTTTTGACCGTTTTCTTTTATACGCTCGTTTCCAGAACAGATTGCTAAATACCAATCACTGCGCATTTGAAGATCATCATTCACTGATTTCATGGCATGATGATTAAACGTATATTTTGCTCCTTTAAATTTACTGGCCCAGATTAATGATTCATGTGCATTGGTAAAACGTACTCCACGGAAGTTGGGCATCGGATTGGTTTTAATCCACACGATGTCATTTAAAAACCAAAAACCAATGTCTTGCATGATTTTCCCAAGGCGATAAATATTATGATAGGAACCAATTACCCAAATTGTGCCATTATCCTTAAGTACACGACGACACGCAGTAAGCCAATTATGCGTAAATTCGTCATAAGATTGAAAATCAGCAAATTGATCCCATTCATCATTTACTGCATTTACTTTTGTCATATTGGGTCGATAAAGTTCTTGTTGAAGCTGTAGATTATACGGGGGGTCGGCAAATATTAAATCTATAGACTTTTCGGGAAATGAGGCAAGAACTTCTATACAATCGCCAAGTATGATTTGATTTATCAGTACAGATTTCTGTTCTTCATAAGAAGCTGACATAAATTGTCACCCGTATTCATTCGAACTAGCAAATATTAATATCTTAGGTTCGGACGAAAGTTCGGACATAAATCAAAGATGATCATTTTATGAGGTTAATCCATTGAATATTCAATGAAGCTTGGAGATTGCCACGCCGCAAGAAGACCACTTGCGGCTCGCAATGACACTGATTTTGTAATATTGTCCGATGTTTTGTCCGAAGGTCAGTAATATGTGTAATCATATTTATTAGAAATAGTTATAATACTTAGATATAGATTATCACAATTTTAATCATTTGAAACACGATTAATAAATCTATAACCTATAAGGTTTGCCTATGAGAACAAGATGCTTCACCGTATGCCCAGAAACATGGAAAGAACATTTAAAGATTGGTATAGCAGCAATAAATGATCCTTATTGTATCAGGGGTAGTAAACAAAACTATGCAACGAGGCAAAAAGTTCTAACTGAATTATCAGGAATTCGTCCAGGCGATAGATGCTGATGGCGTGGCCGCGGATGACCTTGCCAGTGGGCGGGAGGCCGCCATACACACCGAGATGGGTGCCTTGATGGGTCCATTCCAGCACCAGCTGATCTCCTTCGGCGATGATATCCAGGATTTCCACGCGATAATCGGGGAAGGCGGTGAGGTTGCGCTGGTAGCCGCGGTGAATGATGGCTTTGTTGTGAGAGGGGGGCATGGGGAGGAACTCTGGGAATAAAAGCCTTCTTGACCAGGGCTCGAACCTGGAACCTGGAACCTGGAACCTGGAACCTGGAACCTGGCGGTAAAAAGTTTAATTTCTAAACAAACACAAATCTATGTATTCTGTTAGTTTGGATAAGAAATTGTTACAAAGAATTGTTCTAAATTGCCTTATGTGCCTCACGGTGAAAAAGTGATTGAATTTGCGAAATCCAAAATCCCATTAACTATATAGCTGGTCTCCTCATCAAATGTACCTCGGCTAACTTCTAAGGAAATTTCTTCAACTAGTTGATTAAACTGTGTCTCCACCATTGGGTCGTTACATTTACTATTATCACTGAATATGCCGCCAAGGGGCTCAAATAATTTGTCTGTCCCCTTAGCCGACAGAAAATTAACCGAAAATATTATCCCTGACACACTGTGGTCGCCTGGAATATTAATCCCCACTACCATCTGAGGGAGATAAATTGAGTCAGGACCCGGATTACATATAGACTGGAAATCAGGGAATAGAGTGGCGACAAAAACATTATCATTTACCTGCCTGCAATCTTGGGCTTGCGGAAACTGGTAACAGCCTTGACCAGAGGTGAAGCCTCGAAACATAGTATATCGATCACCGCCAATCCCTTTGCAATAATCTCTGCTACTTCCCCCAGCAGAAACTTCGTTAGAACCAGAAAATAAATACCTATAAGAAAAACCTCCACAGGTTCCACTTATGAGTTCAGCGCTTAGTAGTACCCCCCAATTGGAAGGATATTTATACTTAATACCTAAAACCTGATCATAGCATTGAAAAGAGAAATCCTCATGGATACATTGCGGATAAAAAAGTTGTATGCTTTGGGTAGATTCTGTAAAGGGAGGCGTCTCTATTATCGGAGTTGGAATAGGTGTCGGTATTGGTGTATTGGTTGGAATAAAGATAAAGGTAGGAGTGGGTGGTTGCTGACCAGGGTATTGACTTATTTGAAGATTAGTTGGGGTTGGATGTGGCGAATTAATAGCGTTACAACCAGCGATAAGGAAAATAGAGAGGAGTAAAATCTTTTTGTCGGTTTTCATATATCTGACTTAGATGATAACAGTATATCCTTAAATAGTAATTACTCACCCTCCACGAAACACCTATAAATAACTTGGTTGTTTACAAGCACCGAGCTGGAATGACCGTACACGAATACACGAATTACGCCCAATGTCATGATGAACGGAATAAGAGAGTGAATGGCTGTGGTGGAGATTGCTTCATTCGCCAGCAAAGAACGCTGGAACGCTCCTTCGCCATGACAAAATAGCTATTCTCGAATGAAAAATTTACCATTCTGTTTCTTCCATTTACCGAGTTCACAATTCCTAGAGAATGCGAGGAGAGGAGATCTTTC
>JBAQFX010000194.1:0-4593 GCA_049287485.1 Anaerolineales bacterium | reverse complement strand
AGCCACTTAAACCTACTGGTCAATGGGTTGGTGTAGATGTGGGTATTCATCATCTGTTGGCAACCAGCGATAACGAAGTTGTAGATAATCCTCGTTGGTATCGAAATGCTCAGGGTAAGCTGCGCATACTTCAACGAACTGTTTCCCGCAGAAAGATGGGTGGAAACAACCGTAGAAAAGCGGTCTTGGCTTTGCAATGTCAGCACGAATATATCTCCAACAGCAGAAAGGATTTTCTAAATAAACTGGCTCATTCCCTGATTGTTCGCTACGATTTTATCGCTCTTGAAGATTTGCAAATCAATGGCATGGTTCGTAATCGTCACCTATCGAAAAGCATTTTGGATGCTGGATGGGGATACTTGAAACAACGCCTGGCAGACAAAGCGGTAGAAGCTGGTCGTCAGGTGGTTCTCGTAAATCCATCCTACACATCCAAAACTTGCTCATCGTGTGGTGTGCTGTTTGATGGTTTATCTCTCGCAGACCGATGGATTGAATGTTCCTGTGGTCTTTCGATAGATAGAGATGTAAATGCTGCTTTGAATATTTTATGGGTCGGACAGACCCATTGGGGCAAAAGCACAGACAATATGCTAAGGCTGCCCCAAGAAGCCCCGCCCCTTTAGCGGTAGGGGAGTGTCACATATTACCCTTGCCTCGGTAAAATTTATCATCGTCTATGTGAAATAAAGAACAATAGGCTTTTGGAACATGATGCTCAATGATTTAACTGGGTTGCTACACGGGAAACGGGCGGTCATCCTTGGGGTGGGGAATCCGCTACAAGGTGATGATGGGGTTGGACCGAGACTGGTGGACCTATTGCAAGGTCGCATCGATGCAACCCTCATTGATGGTGGTCAGGTACCCGAGAATTATATGAACTCCATTCAAGCAGCACAGCCAGATGTGGTATTAATCATCGTGGCGTTAGAACTGGGAGCAGAACCCGGCTGTATGGTGTTGCTGGATGTGGACAGGTTACGAGCGATCGAGAATTTTACCCGCAATCCAGGCCTGGCATTTTTAGCCTTGATGATTCAGGATGGAACAGGAGCAGAAGTCATTCTGGTTGGTATTCAACCCGAATCCACTGCTTTTGCGTCGGAATTGTCCCAACCCGTCCAGCAGACCCTGCTAAACCTGGAAGTTATGATTGCGGATGCTTATTGAACGTATCAAACTCCACCTAAACGATCTTAATCTGAATAAGTGATCAAACCCAAGAAACCACCTTGTGGATTTTATTTTTTCCATTTAGGAACGAGCTTCCAGGCATGATGATCAAGATAAAATTCTGTGAGGGATATCTGCACAGGAATATATCTTCTCATCGAATGCTGGAATCAACTATACTATACTCACATCCAGCCAAGGAAATCTCTACGAACTGAGGACCAGGATAAAAAAATGACAGGTACAGCGGAATCGTTTATTCATCAGCTCTTGGGTCAAATGACCCTCGAAGAGAAAATCGGTCAGCTTAACCAACCTGAGGGAGGTGAAAAGGTAAATCCGGATGAGATTCGCCAGGGAAACGTCGGTTCTTTGATCACGGCCGCAGGTGCCTTGACCGGAAAGGGAAAATCCGCCTCAGCTGGGGCTGAGCAGGCCAACTGGCTTCAGCAATTGGCGCTGGAAGCGCGGTTAAAAATCCCTTTGATCATCGGGCGCGATGTAATCCATGGCTGTCGCACGATCTTCCCCATCCCCTTAGCCCAGGCGGCGGCATTCAACCCAGAGCTGGCACGACAAGCCGCCGAAGTTGCTGCACAAGAAGCCAGCGCATGCGGGATTAAGTGGACATTTGCGCCCATGCTGGATATCGCCCGCGACCCGCGCTGGGGCCGGGTGGCGGAGGGCAACGGCGAAGACCCATACCTCGGCGCGCAAATGGCAGCCAGCCTGGTGAAAGGTTTCCAGGGTGAGGACATGGCATTACCCAACAAAATCGTGGCTTGCGCCAAGCATTTCGTTGGTTATGGCTCAGCCGAAGGTGGTCGCGATTACGAAAATGGAGAGCTTTCCGAACCTACCCTTAAGGATATCTATTTACCCCCTTTTGAAAGTGCGGTTCGAGCGGGTGTGGGTACCGTGATGTCTGCCTTTATCGATTTAAACGGAATTCCAGCCACTGCTAACCATCGCTTGCTGACAGACGTATTACGGGGCGAGTGGGGATTCGATGGGTTTGTGGTTTCCGATTGGTCTTCCGTTGCTGAACTCATTAATCATGGTGTCGCCGAAGATAAGGCTGAGGCTGCATCGATTGCCCTGCGGGCAGGGGTAGATATGGATATGTGCAGTAATGCTTACATGGATACTCTGGCGGAAAACCTGGGGACGGGCAGAGTATCCATGGCGGAAGTTGATCAAGCGGTCGGTCGAATCTTAAGCATAAAACACCGTGCCGGCCTCTTCGAGCATCCTTTTACAGAGCCCTCCCGATTTGGGCGGGAAGTGTTAACCCCCGCATCTCGCCAGCTTGCCCGTCGATTTGCCCGTGAATGCATGGTGTTGCTGAAAAATAAAAATGAAATCTTGCCGTTGAAGGATTTCCGCAAGATCCTGGTAGCGGGAGACTTCGTCCATGCCCGCAGCGAGCTTTACGGCACCTGGTCACCGGATGGTCAAGATGAGGATTGTGTCCCGTTTGATCAGGCATTTAAAGCGGTCACACCGAAAGGTATCGATTTATGGTTTAGCGATGATCATGACCAGGCATTGGATGAGGCCCTGGAGGCGGAGGCCATCCTATTGTTGCTGGGTGAACACCCAAGCCGGTCGGGAGAAAATGCGAATTTATCTGATTTGAGCCTGCCACAGGGGCAGGACAAGCTCGTCGATCTGATGGTCACCCTGGGAAAGCCGGTAATCCTGGTCGTCTTTGCCGGCCGCCCCTTGGTGTTGACACGCCAGGTGCAGCAGGCGGATGCGGTCTTGTATGCCTGGAATCCTGGAATTGAGGGGGCAGCTGCCCTGGGCGAAATTTTGTTTGGGATGGCCTCCCCGTCCGGCCATTTGCCCATCACCTTCCCGCGTGCCACCGGGCAGGTACCTATCTATTACAATCATAAGAATTCCGGCAGACCGGTCACACCGGGTGGCTGGTTTAACTCGCGTTATGTGGACATACCCAGTTCGCCCCTGTTCCCCTTCGGTTTCGGCTTGAGCTACACAACCTTTGAATACAGTAACCTGCAGCTAAGCGACCCCAGCCTGCATGGCAGCATTTCCATCCATGCCGAGGTGACCAACACCGGCACACGCCCGGGGAGCGAATTGGTCCAGTTATATGTCCGCGATCTGGTCGGCTCTCTCACCCGTCCGATCCGTCAGCTCAAAGGTTTCCAGCGTCTGGAACTTCAGCCGGGGGAAACGCAGCAAGCTTCCTTCACCCTGACAGAAGAAATGCTGGCTTTTACCCGGGCGGATGGAACCAGGGGGGTAGAGCCTGGGCTTTTCCATGTGTGGATCGCGCCGGATAGCGCCTCAGGGCTGCGCGGAGAATTTCGCTTGTGATGTGGATTTCTGGCAGTCAAACCGCCTACATCTAACCACGGCAGGATTCGAGCCGATAATCCTCTGATCCGATGCTCTTTTCTGAGTGACCGAATGTCTCTGCCCGAGGGAAATGGGGAGGAAGTTAAGTTAGCCGAAAAAAGCTTAAAAATCAGGATTATCAACCTTTTTGTGTTGCGAATCTTGGATAACTAGCAAATGATTGCACACGAATTTCGTATGAGTTTGTTTTAAGGTTGGTAATATTGAATACTCTTCACTTTTGATGTTAGGCTTTCCTTGACAGGTTAAAAATCAGGAATATCATATAATAAAACTGGCTGGATTGAAAAAGGGTGTTTTTCCCCTGGGGAGGGCATATGAGGCGACCGTATTTCATCCTGTTGGGAATGATGTTCATCCTGGTAATCACTGCTCTTCTGGCTCCCGGAAGAAAGACTGTACAGGCAACTGCTCCAGTTGCACCTGGGAGTATTTACTTCGATGATTCAGATCCTGAACTGTTGGTCCTGGGCAATCAGATATGGGAGATCGCCTTTCGTAAAACCAACGGTGGGATCGTTACTATCACGGATAAGACCGTCGGAGGAGAAATCTCACTCGGCTCACGCAACGAGTGCCTGTGGGGAGCCTCTGACATGCAGGACCTTTTCTACATTGGCGGATGCAGTTTCAATAAGGATTGGAGTAACCATTTCAGTTATTCCTGGTCCGCCGGTGAACATGCGCTGACCCTCTCTTACATCACCGACCCTGGCTCTCAAGATGAATTCATCGCTAGCGTGCGGGTAACCGCCTCGAATACAGATTATTTTGATATGCAATTGAACGTGCAGGAACACTATCAGGATGGCCGGTTGTTCGATTTCATCCTCTTCCCCAGCGACGTGTATTTTCGTGAGGCAGATGTGAACGGAATGCTCTTGCCTTTGCTTCCAGGCGTGATACTCAAGCCGGATTTCTTTACTGAGAACCGGGTCTACTACTGGAATTACCCTGGCTATCCAGGCGCTTATGCCGACTATCTGGCACTATCTGCAACGTCGGGTGAATTGGCGATGTATTCCC
>JBAQFX010000193.1:0-2490 GCA_049287485.1 Anaerolineales bacterium | reverse complement strand
GTGAATACATGGCGTGAATACAGGCAGCCATTTTTTCAACTACCATTACATCAAATGAGATTTCGTTTACCAGAAAGTAGAAGGCTTTACCACCATCCAGATATTTTGGTTCCTGGGTGATGAACTCAAAGAACTGCTGCCCATCCACGTGTAGGTTCATCTGGGATTCTGGTGGTAAATCTGAGCGGTGAAATTTTTCTTTACCAGACAATTGGCTGGTTTTTAATATTGTCTCAATCGAACGAGTTCCGTGTTTGAATTTGGGAATAAGCAGGAATGCATTGAGAACTCCATCATCGATCTGTAACACATCATTTTTAAACAAATGCCGGTAACCTATCTGGATCAGACTATTTATCAGGATTGCCCGTCTAATGATGTGTTCGGGATCTACATTTTTTGCAAGATTTGACTGTGCGGTATCATCATCAGAATACGGATTGATTGCAGTCCGCTCGCAGAAGGGGATTACCGGATTAGGTCCATTAACATTGAGAAAACCTTTCAGCCGGCTTAAGAAATCGGGGCCTTTCTCTGAAATTTTTATCTGTGCTGTTTGTTCGAATTCTTCCATGCATGAGCATGTGCCACCAGCAAAAACGAAGATTGATTTTCCAATATTATGAGTGAGTTGCCCCTCCTGGAATTCACCATCCTGCATGGGTGCCAGGAAATATCGCAGCCAGGCTAGGTTCTTGCTGTCAAACTCATCCCAAAATACCAGCGGGATCTTCCCAGACAGGCTGATATCCCTGACTGCGTGGAAAGCCTGGTAAAGTTCTAAAGGATTTTCTTCGTTGAACTGTGACAGGTTGAACGTGATATCCTTGATTTCGTAATCCGGAAGGTCGAGCGCTTTTGCCAGTTGCTTGATGCTGAAGGATTTTCCTGAACCAGGAGATCCAAACACAGCAATTGAAAGCGGCTGGCTTGACTTGTTTCGCAGGAATTCAGTGATCAGCGTTTTTAAATGGTGCAAGAACTCAATCTCTTTACGGTCAACAGTGAGTAAATAGTTATATTTAGCAATGGGGATATTCCATCCCTGCAAGGCTTTCATCGGGCCAAAGAGCGCGATCTGGCGTGCTAATGAATATAGATCCCATTTGGTTAGACCTAAAAATGACCATCTGGTCTCAGATATCGTTTTTGCTCGCTTGGCTTCGATAATCGTCTGAATGAACGAATAATCGATCGTCACAGGGATAAATTCCTGGCTGGGTTTTGATCCGTATACTTTATTTAACTCTGATGGAAATACCTCCAGGTTCAGGCTTTCTTCTGGGATCTTAGCACCAGCGGTCATCACTGCTCTCCGTCCAAGCAAATGTGCGCGCAACGCCCTGTCAAGGTTGACCGAATTATCAATCGAAGGGTTTAGGATTTCCCTTGCCAGTAAGCATTCCAATAGGTCTAAATCACCCGGTAAGTAACCCGGGTGCGCTTTCTCAAATGAACCTTCAATCCCCATTGCATCGAAGAAGAGCCGGATCTCTGGATATTTTCCAGTTTTCTCTGGGTGATTGTGAAGCAGCAAAGTACCCATGCTACCGAATGAGAGCACCACATATTCTGCTGTTCGTAACGGATGAAGTGATATCGCTCGTTTAATGTAAATTTCATTGATGATGTCCTGCACGGTTTGTTCCCACGATAATCCTTTGCTGATCGAGGTATTCAATTGACGGATATCATCTGCTCTTAATATAAGGATCTTCCGCTCTCCCAACTCCTTCTGGAATTCATGCCACAAGTTACCTTCAAATAGTGGTGAAAAAGATCTAAAGATCACCCATTTATCTGCCAGATGTTCTGAGAGGTTGGGAACTTCGAATTGGCGGATGTCCATCCCCCAGTCCTGGATGATGATTAGGTCTGAAGTATCGAATTTATCAATACTCAAAAAGCTCGCTGAGTTAGGGCGTGAATGGCCAACATGGACGATCTCTTGAATCCTCCAGACTTTCCCTTTCCCCTCGGGATATTGCTTCCAGGTGGTCAAAACATGATTGACCGAAGAATCACTCGGATCGATATTCTTCAACCGTCCGATGGGGGGGGAATCTTCACTGATACATATATTAAATCCTTCAATAGAGGATCCAAAATAAGATACTAAAAAATCTAGCAGTTTCTTTGTGCTGGTTGCACCCCATACTTCCATAAAAATATTTTTTCTGTTTGCGGCTGGGACGATGTTCCAATGAATGATTTGATCACTAAACAAATAAATAGCCTTCGCCATAGATATCCTTTCGTAGGTCCATGTGCATATTTAGTTTTGAATCGAGATGGTGACTAATTGTACAGGATTTTCTATAAAACGGTAAAATTCATTAATCTTACCCTTGGCAATTGAGATATGTAACAAATTAGAATGATGGAAAATCCTCAATTATCCTTCACAGTCGTAGTGACTGGACACTGATTTATAGCAGTCGATGATAGATTATACAATTCAGTCAGAACTATTCTGAAACAGATTGTCCA
>JBAQFX010000192.1:0-2903 GCA_049287485.1 Anaerolineales bacterium | reverse complement strand
GTATCACAGCTGTCCAGTTTTCAACTTTAAATCATTGAATGTTAAAGAATTCCCCTGTCCACTTTTGAGCTTTATATTGTCCAGTTTTCAAGTTTAAATAACATTAGCTAAATTGCTGCTTGACAAGAGATTTTCTTGACGTATAATTTCTTCAATTGCATATATAAAAACTGTGAAGAGGGCGAGTAGGCGCTGATACTGCGGTACAGAAAACAAGCGATGTTGAGAGTCTTGTCTGCATGCCAGCACTGAATGGGCCTCGGAGTTGTAAGGCGAAACGATCCCAGGATCGGAGTAACCTGAACCGGAGTTGCCACCGTTATCAGGGTAAAAGGTATGAATAAGATCCATTCGGATCGTTGAGTACCTGAAATAAGCGAGGCTGACTTTCCTAATCGTTGCACCGATCAAGGATAGAATACAGTCAGCCTAACCGGGGTGGCACCGCGGGCTAATACGTTCGTCCCCAATGGGATGAGCGTTTTTATTTAATAAGGAGGTGTTCATGAACTTTGTAAGACTATTGGTGTCCAGCGCTCTATTCAAGTTATAGAAAATTAGGAAGTAACACAAGTCAACTCAAATTCGATTCCCATAGCAGGAAGCATTGTAAATGGAGAAAAAAATGAAAAGAACACAATTTTTACTTGATGAGAAAGAGATGCCGACATCTTGGTACAACATCCAAGCTGATCTGCCGGAGCCATTACCCCCGTTACTCCATCCTGTCACCAAACAACCAACGATTCTCCCGCCGCCCCTTTTTTGTGATGAGCTTAATAAGCAGGAGTTCAGTAAAGAGCGCTGGATTGAAATCCCCGAGGAAATACAGGATATTTACCACACCTGGAGACCGACAACATTGCATCGGGCTTACCGGCTGGAGAAAGCCCTGGACACCCCGGCTAAAATCTTCTTCAAGTACGAAGGGACCAGCCAAGCAGGCAGCCACAAGCCTAACACGGCCGTAGCCCAGGCTTATTACAATAAAAAGGCTGGTGTAAAGCGCCTGACCACCGAGACGGGCGCCGGTCAATGGGGCAGTGCGCTTTCGATGGGTTGCATGTTCTTCGGGCTCGAACTGAAAGTTTACATGGTAAAGGTCAGCTACTACCAGAAACCTTATCGCCGGGTCTTGATGGAAACCTGGGGTGCGAAGTGTGTTCCAAGCCCCAGCGAGGATACCGAGGTCGGACGCAGCATCTTGGCAAAAGATCCTGAAACTTCGGGCAGCCTGGGCATCGCCATCAGTGAAGCGGTAGAGGATGCTGCCAGACGGGACGATACCAAGTATGCACTGGGGAGTGTACTTAATCATGTGCTCATGCACCAAACGATCATCGGGCTGGAAACAAAGAAAGCGATGATGGAGAAGGCGGATGCTTATCCCGATATCATCATTGGCTGCGTAGGTGGCGGTTCCAATTTCGCCGGGATGTTCTTGCCTTTTGTTAAGGACAAAATCGACGGCACCAAGCCAGACTTGCGAATCATCACCGTGGAACCGACAAGCTGCCCCACCTTGACGCGAGGGCTTTACGCCTGGGACTACGGTGATGTAGCCGGAATGGCTCCAATCGCCTTAATGTATACCCTCGGCCATTCCTTCGTGCCGCCGCCGGTTCATGCCGGAGGACTCCGCTATCATGGCATGGCGCCCATTATCTGCCATCTTCACAGATTGGGCTTTGTGGAGGCCAAGGCGGTGCCTCAATTGGCTACCTTCGAGGCCGGGGTTACCTTCGCTCGCACAGAAGGGATCATCAGCGCACCGGAAACCGATCACGCGATCAGAGTAACGATAGATGAGGCGCTGAAGTGCAAAGAGACCGGTGAATCAAAAACCATCCTTCTTGCACATAGTGGTCATGGACACTTCGACATGTCCGCCTATGAAGCTTATCTAGCGGGCAAGCTTCAGGATTATGAATATCCAGACGAAGCCATCAAAGCCGCATTGAAGGAGTTACCCGAAGTCCATTTATAATCAGCTCGAATAGCCACCAAGAGAAGCACAAAACAACCGCCTCAATTTCGCCTGTCCCCAGGTCCGGATTATCTCTGGGGGCAGGCGATGACTTTGATCAGCAGGACATTGTGCAAACTTGTTAACGAATCCATCCTACCACTGATAAGGATGATGAGGGATTTGTTGCTTGGCGTGTGGTTGTTATCCGATCCCCAGGCAAGCCACTGTTCTTGAAAGCTACCGCCAACTCTCCCGCAGAAAGGAGGCCTTATTGAAGGCGAAATCATGATATTTTTCTTTAATATGGTAAACATCCACCCGATCATCACTGGTAAACATAACCCGACTATGAGTGGTAAACATCGCCCGGCTATTGACAAAAATCCATTGGACGCAAAAGTGTTGGCTGGATTTTAATAAACACATCCGATGTACATGCTTTGGCACTGTCCAATGGATTTGGGTAATTTTAAGCCATTGGTTGAGCGTTCGAGCCGCTCCAATCAAGAACTAATTTCTGAAAACGGGTATTCCTTCTTATTTTCCCCTATGTACAGGGTTGCAGGTCGCCTTTCCTTGCTTCATACTATGGGCACGATTCGGGTACAAATATGCTCGAATAGTACGGAGATATGGGGATATCCAAGACGTAATCGACGGCATTTTACCCTTTTTCCCCACCCTGCTTATCCAGCGCACTGAAGAAGTCGCAGGTTCGAATCCCGCCAGGTCTACCTGAATTTTATACATTTTCCCTATTAGGCTGGCTTTATTGACTAATCTTCTTGTAGTTAATGGTGGTTATGTGGGATTACTGGTCATTTTCGGTTGTATTTTGGTGTTCCGAGGGTGCTTCGGGCACAATTTGGTTGCGACTCAGGTATTAAATTCAAAAATTTCTTTACCCTTGACTTTTATTAGGTTATCCTGTAAT
>JBAQFX010000191.1:0-5413 GCA_049287485.1 Anaerolineales bacterium | reverse complement strand
GCTCTATCCCGGGCAGGCATTGGCGGTGCGTATGCCGATTTCACCCAACAGGTTCTGGCGATCCTGTGCGTCGCAGAGTCCCACGTCAATCGTTCTGTTCCGCCTGCCCCTGCCAAAACCGTTCCCTTATCCATCATTGGCACTGCGCACACGCCCTACCTACATAAAGCCCCTTACCAACCCAAGCCGGAGAATATCAGCGATGGCGCATTTTATATCCAAATCGAGCCACAATATGTGGTGGCCACACGGTCCCTGGAAACGTTCAGCCATATCTTTGTCCTGTCCTATTTGGACCGGTCGCTGGAGCCTGATCTCGCCGTGCGCCCACCCTGGAAAGACGGTTCGGAACGCTACGGCGTTTTTGCTACCCGGGCACCCAACCGCCCCAGTCCCATTGGCTTGACGCGCGTTCGATTGCACCATATCGAAGGGGATCGTATTTACACCGGCCCCCTCGACCTTTTTGATGGCACGCCCATCCTAGACATCAAACCTTTCATCCGAACGCTGGATGGCTTGACCGAGAAGGATGGTCCTGGCAACGACGGCTGGCTGGAGGGCAGCGATCATCTGGAACTGCACCGTTTGGGGATTCCCCATTCCCATCCGGGAGGCGCAGGGAATCTGGCACAGCCCCAAATCCTGATTGCGGTCTTGACCGGGACCGCGTGGGGGTTGCAGTTCTTGGATACGGACCTCGCCTCAGTGGTTTGCATCTCTCCACTGAATACCGGTTCTGAAACCGTCCTTGAATTGACCACTCAGTTCATCCTGGAGCGGCATAAAATCCCCCATCAATCTGGGGAGGTTTCCGTTGAATTAGTGACTCCCGAGGGAGCGGCCATCCTGGCTGCGCTATCCCCCCAATTTGTCCAAAGCGAGGATACCCCGCAAACTGGCATACGCTCAGGCCTGGGATTGGGGATCCAGATGTTGGATAAGGTTCCATACTTTGGCGCGTTGCGATTGTTTACCCAGATACAGGAGGAAAAATGACTTCAACATACACCCGCGCTGATTCTAAAGTGGAAGTTACCGGCCTGGAAGCCCGCCACTATGACTTTTTCATGAACCTGATTACCGTTGGCACATATCCCTTCTTCATCCGCCGGGTGGTGAAGGATATGCACATCCAGCCTGCCGACAGCATTCTGGACTTTGGTACTGGTACCGGGCGCAATATCACACTGATGAACAGGTACCTCTCCGATGCAGGGCGCGTTTTGGGATTGGATATCGGCTTGGAGATGTTGGAACAGGCACAGCGCCGCTTTGCCCACCATCCCCGCGTCGCCATCGAAAAACAACGCATCGAAGAACATCTGCCCTATCAAGATGAGTTCAATAAGGTCTTCATATCTTTTGTATTGCACGGCTTAATTCAAGAAGACCGGCTGAAAGTCATTGCCAATGCCTGCCGCGCCTTGAAGCCCGGTGGCGAGTTTCTCGTTTTAGATTACAACGAATTTGATCTGAAGCATTCTCCCTGGCTGGTGCGTTTTGCTTTCAACCTGGAATGCCCCCTGGCAACCGATTTCGTCGGACGGGATTTGCAGGCGATTCTGCGGGAACAGGGCTTCGATGAATTCCGCGTTTACACTTACTACTTGGGATATGTGCGTCTGCTGGCGGCGCGCAAGTTGGCTAAGTAACACACAGAATAAGGCATAGAAATGAATAACAAACGGATCCGGGAATTGGAAGAAAAAATTGCCGAATTGAAAAAGCGCTAGCCTGCTCATTCTGTGCCGCCAGCGATGATGCAGGAATTGGATGATTTGGAAGCAAAATTGGCCGAAGCCTTGGAACAAGCCCATCAACAGGAAGATCATGCCTAAAAAAACCATTGTTGTCGATTACCAGGCCTGTGAACCCAAACAATGTGAAAACGGCATTTGCAAGGCGGCGCTGGTATGTGAAAGGAAAGTACTCACCCAGGAATCGCCTTACGAAATGCCTGATACCAAAGCCTCCATGTGTTTGGGTTGTTCGCTGTGTATGCTGGCTTGCCCCATGGGCACAATCCATATGCTGTGACGCGTGATGGCACAACACTTTCACAGCCTGCTTGCCGATTGCGTGAGGCGGGACAGCAAAAAGTCCGCGAGGAAGATGAGCAGAGATAGGGTAGCAAAACTCAAGGAGCAGATTAAAGTATTATGCTCTTCCCAAAACCGTTATGTGCTCTCCGAGTTTTCACCAGACCCCTGGTGAACAAAGGAATAAAAACATGAAACATCAGGCAACTGAAACCATTTTATCCGTTAACAATGGTCGTTAGGAAACTACCTAACCAGGACAAAAAATGAACAACTTGATCAATCAAAACATCGTTAATGCGCTTGAGAAAGTAGAGCACCCCTCCATTGCAACGACATTGTTGAGTTTGGGGATACTCAGGGATATTAAAATTGACCTTGATGGGAAAGTTGCCCTTGCTTTGGTGCTGCCTTTCTCCGGAATTCCGAATAATATCATCCAATATATGACGAACGCTTTGTATAGCGCGGCGCAGTCCGCTGGCGGAGAACTGACAAAAGTTTCTCTGGCTGTTATGAACGAGGAAGAACGCCAGAATTTTCTCATAAAAGAACAGCAAAATTGGAGAGGTTGAATATAAAAACGCTATATAAACAGCAAGCATGGTCCGACCGACTGTTGCAACAAGGGCTGCCCATCCCCGGCAGCTTGCCGCCCTGGAAGACAATCAGTACCATTTCATGAGGATCAGACCAATATCCTTAGTTTATAAATGTTATTGTTGTAATTGTGTAATTCGAATAACTTATCAGCGTGCTCTCTTAGACATACTTGTTAACCTTGACCAGATACAACAATTTTCCCACAGAGCCTGGCGCAATCTGGACCTTTCTTCCAGCAGTAGTGTAGTGTATTGCGCCAACGCGCACCATCCCACCGCTCTCTTCAAGGCCCAACCGTTCCGTCACCGCCAGGGCATAGTAATTTCCATCCCACACGTAGATGTCGGCATCTCCAAGCCTCTCTGCCACTTGGCGGGCGTGGTGATACTGCAACGTGAATGAGAAAGTGGGGACGCGCTCCTCAAGCCGGCGCACATCTCGCAATCCGTACAGGGTCAACCCTGGGGTTTCTTCAAGTATCTCCAGTAAAGCCCGACTCAGCTCATCCTCGTAGGCACGGATGGCAGTCATGGCTTGCTTGAGCTGAAGCCAGCGACCCTGGTAGCATTTCGCATATTTACCCTCATAAATCCCCCCGAAGGTTCTTCCCACCCATAATAGGTATTCGATTGCTCCAAGCATCCCCGCAATGCTCTCATGGTTTTGCGTCCCTGTTTCGAATTTGCCTGGGGGATCTTTCGGGGCTGGACGAACCCGATAGGCTTTTAACTCCTCAAAATATTTATACTTGCCATACAATACCCCTGAATGCAGACCGAGAAATTTATAACTCAAGGCGGTAAGGAAGGCGCAATCCAGCACCTGCACATTGATCAGGCCATGCGGGGCATACTGTATGGCGTCGATGTACACCCAGGCGCTAGCCTAATGCGCCATCCGCACCAGCTTGGCGACCGGGTTGATCGTCTCCAGAGCGTTGGAGGCATAACCAAAGGCGACCAGTCGAGGCCAGCCTTCAAGGGCTTTCTGGAAAGACACAAGTTCCAAGGTGCCATCTTCAGGATGGAAATCCACCCACCGCACGGTGCAGCCTCGGTCTTCGGCTGCCATCACCCAGGGAGTGATGTTGATGTTGTGGTCCAGGCGGGTGACGACGATCTCATCCCCAGGTTGCTATTCTCGGGCGATGGAACGACTGATGGCGAAGGTCAGACTGGTCATGTTATTGCCGAAGACGATCTCCTCCGGCCGGCAAGCGTTGAAGAAATCCGCCAGGGCTGAGTGGGCTTCGTTCAAAATCTCATTTGATTTTTGGCTGGTATCAAAGGCGCCACCGTGGTTGGCGTTGTGCTTGACCAGATAGGTATTCATCCAATCAAGCACAGGCTAGGACACCTGTGTGCCGCCTGGATTGTCGAAAACGATCGCCGGGCGCTGTAGGGCGGGGAATTACGAGCGGATCGATACAAGATTGAGTGGCATGGGTACTCCTTGAAGTCAGGATAAATATCCATGGTGAGCAGATTTAGCTCAAATTATACCCACCGGCTACGCACTGACAGCTTATTCAGACAATTCCTCAATCAACAACTTGGCTGTAAAAGCAAGTTTATTCTTTTGCTCATTGAGTCTCACAGTACAATCAGTGTGGGCCGAACGTGGGTGGTTCAAGATATTCAACAGATCAAAGGTGACCGGCTTTTTATTTACCTCTACAAGGGTGATAAACTTTTTTGGAATGATTCTGTTGTTCTTCCAAATGTCCTATCCCACTTCAATCGCACTGAAGAGGTCGCGGGTTCGAATCCCGCCAGGTCCACAAATTGCCCCAATAGGGAATTTGTTTTATAGGATAATACATGCGTGGTATTTGATCATTGGAGATTCTCCTCTGGTTTATTGCTATTATGAATAATTTTATCCAATAGGGTATGTCCCATTCAAATATCAGAGATATGTCCATCGAGCATCATATCAATCTGCGCTGCCAGAAGAACAAATCGTATAGTCGCTTCAACCTGCAGAAGTTGGAGGGAGTGGCCATTATTTAATAATTGAGCTTCAGAGCTAAGGTGCTCCGTTCAGTATATTCATAGGATTCTTTATTAATTTTGTTAAGCGTTCAAGCCGGGTCACGCGCAATGAGAATGGACTAGATGGGTTTAAAAAGCCCTTAAAAGAGTTTTTTTGTTCCACTCGGACCTGCCTATTGATAGGTTGTTGTGTTTTTCCACGCATTTCAACAGCTCCATGATGGTTAAGAGCAGAATCGATAACCCGATGTATAACGATCTGTTTTTTAGCGCGATCGTTTACTTCGAGATATGGAGGGCTTAACTTATTCTATCCATGTGAAGCTGCTGGACGCTTGAAGGGTCTTGAGTCACTTTATAGATCATGAGGACCGCAGCCGGCTTTGGGGTAGGGTTGTGATACGCGTGGGATTGGGTGGCGTCAAACAGCAGGCTGTCTCCCGATTCCAGGCGATAAATGAGATTCCCTATACTGTAATCCACCTCTCCTTCCATACAGTGAATAAACTCCTCGCCAGTGTGTGAGCAAGGATCTCCTAAGTTTCCAACTCCCGGCTGAATGGTGAGCCGGAATGGCTCTATCTGCTGGTTGAACAATCCTATCCCCAGGCTCTCCATTATTACACCGCTGCTTTGGGATCGTAATCCTCGATCTCTTTTAACAAAAACAATTGTCTGCTTGGTTTCGTCTTGAAAGAAAGTAGCGATAGGTACCTTCAGTGCAGTGGCAAGACGGTGAAGAGATGACACCGTGGGAGAGTTTTCACCGCGCTC